>JAHIOG010000128.1 GCA_018895675.1 bacterium | reverse complement strand
GTTATAAAGCATATACTTTGATACTGGGCGAAGGTTTGACTTCAAGGGATGAACAAAGGGATAGTAATAAAAGAGAAAGTGAATTGAAAGAACTAAAGAATCAAGCAATAGAGGCGAATAAAGTTCTGGGTGTAAGTGACACATATATTTACGATTTTCCGGATAACAGATTCGATACAGTGCCTCTATTAGACATAATCAAAGTGATAGAAAATATAAAAAAGGAGGTCAAACCTTATTTAATTTTCACTCATTATGGAACTGATCTAAATATTGATCATCAGATTACATACAGAGCTGTCATTACAGCATCAAGACCGGTTTGTGATGAGACCGTAAAAGAAATATACTCTTTTGAATTGCCATCGTCTACAGAATGGAATTACCCACTTTCGTTTTCTCCGGATGTGTTTTTTGATGTAAACAGTACTCTGGAATATAAATTAAAAGCAATGGAGATATATGGTTCCGAATTAAGAGCCTTTCCTCATCCACGATCGCTTGATGGCATAAGATTAAATGCTGAATACCGGGGGATGCAAGTTGGACTTCGATATGCGGAGGCTTTTAAAAGTATAAGGGTGGTGAGATGATAAACTTAAGAGAAAATTTTATTTTAGGGGACTTTACGGTTATCAACTTCGTGACTCTTACGGACAAAGAGAAGGAGATGGTGAGAAGCTGGAGAAACAATGAAAAAGTACGAAAATGGATGTATTCTGATCAAACTATAACTCATGAAGAACATTCAGGATTTATAGAACGGCTGCAATCGGATGATAAGAATTTTTATTGGATACTAAAAGATCATAATGGAAATTATATAGGTGTCATATACTTAAACAGGGTGGATTTTAGAAACAGGAACGCTTATATTGGTATATATTCTGACCCGGATAATAAAATACCGAGTGCAGGAAAAATGCTTATTGATTGCATAAAAAAACTGGCTTTTGATAAAGCCAAACTTCACACCTTAAAACTTGAGGTTATTGAGAATAATGAACAAGCAATAAGATTTTATTCAAAATCTGGTTTTAATATAGAAGGAAAGTTGAGAGAATTCGTAAATAAAGACGGTAAATGGTATAATGTGATTTTAATGGGAATTATAAATTGATATGCGAAAAAAATATGAAGCTTAAAATAGCAAACAGATTTATCGGAAACGAACAACCGGTTTTCATAATAGCAGAGCTTTCAGCCAATCATCTTCAGGACTTTGACCTTGCTGTAAAAACTATCAGAGCTATGAAAGAAGCAGGGGCTGATGCTGTTAAACTTCAAACATACACCGCAGATACCATGACCCTGGATTCTGATAATGAATATTTCCAGATAAAACAGGGAACCCTATGGGATGGAAAAACGCTCTACCAGCTATATCAGGAGGCTTACACCCCATGGGAATGGCAGCCAGAGCTGAAAAAATTAGCAGAAGATATCGGGCTTATCTGTTTCTCATCTCCTTTTGATAAGACCGCTGTTGATTTTCTTGAACAGATGAATGTTACTGCTTATAAAGTGGCCTCCTTTGAGATAACGGATATTCCACTCATTGAATATATAGCGTCAAAGGGACAACCGATTATTATTTCAACAGGAATTGCAACACTAGCGGACATTGAAGAAGCAATAAACGCATGTAAAAGAATGGGTAATGATCAGATAGCGCTTTTAAAATGCACATCAGAATACCCTACCCCCCTGGAAGATGTGAATTTGAGGACGATTCCAGATATGAGAGAGAGGTTTGGAACCGTGGTTGGTTTATCTGATCATACATTGGGTATATCTGTGCCCATAGCAGCAGTGGCTTTAGGAGCGAAGATCATAGAAAAGCACTTTATCCTTGATAGAAAGCTTGGCGGTCCTGATTCAGCATTTTCATTAGAGCCGGAAGAGTTCAGGGCAATGGTAAAATCTGTGAGAGAGTCAGAAAAAGCACTTGGAAAAGTCAGTTATGAACTTACAGAAAAAATCAAAAAAAGCAGGGAGTTCTCACGCTCATTGTTCGTGGTGGAAAATATGAAAGCGGGAGAAACATTTACTGAAATAAATATTAAATCTATAAGACCGGGTTTTGGACTTCCTCCTAAACATTTACAGGAAATTATCAGGAAAAAAGCCATAAAGGATATAAAAAGAGGAACCCCATTAGATTGGAGTTTAGTAGAATGGACATAAAATTTGGATTAAAACTCTGGTCAACAAACACAGACTTGATCGATCAGGCGACGCGGCTTATCGATGAAAAGATATTCAGTTATTTAGAGCTACTTGTAATACCCGGTACCAGGATTTCACAATTCACAATAGATGTACCATATATTATTCATATCCCCCATCATAAATTCAGTGTGAATATCGGAGAAGCAAGTAAAAAAGAATATAACATGGAAAAAATCAATGAAGCAATGATATGGGCTGATAAACTGGATGCAAAATACTTGATACTGCATGCAGGCCATGGTTCGATGAAAGATGCTTCAGAAGTGCTCGGTGAAATCTCGGACTATCGTATGTTGTTGGAAAATATGCCAAAAGTTGGATTGGATAATGAAAAGATGATAGGTTATTCACCCGAGCAGATTGAAGAAATGATAGGAATTAGCAATATAGGATTATGTCTTGATTTTGGGCATGCGGTAAAAGCAGCTGTGAGTCTTGGAAAAGATTATAAAGTTTATATGAAAGAGTTTTTAAGATTTGAACCAAAGGTTTTCCACATGAGCGATGGTATGTTAAATAATGAAAAGGATGAGCATCTGAGTTTTGGCAAAGGAGAACTTGATTTTAAATATCTTTTAGCGTGCGTCATGAGCAATAATTCTAAGTTTATCACGATAGAGACCCTAAGGGAGAATCAAAAGTCGTTGCAGGAAGATGTCCAGAATGTTGAATTTTTGAAAAATATAATCGATACTATTGCATAAGAGGTTTTTTCTTTGAACTCACATGATTACAATATTTTTTCGGAACAAATCATTTCCACTAAAAAAATTGACAGTGGTAAAACATTAATCTTGCTTGAGACCGAAGCACAGGTCAAAGATTGCCTTTCCTGGCTTGATGACATCGATGGTGAAAGAAAAATTATCGCACTTACGCCGTTTGCCATGCATGAACTCGATAAACAAAAAGTGCATTATAAAATTATTGAAGAATATTATTCATCAGAAGAACTATATAAACTGGGTATCAATAATTTTAAAATAGTTGAAGAGGTCTGCAGAACTATTGATAATTCTATTTTGAAAACAAATGAGAAACTGAAAGAGTTTCACATTACCCCAGCTTTGTTTAATTTTTATTGTTTAAAAATAATATATGATGCAATTACAATAAGGTTATTTCAGTTGAATAAATTGATTAAATGTGAAAAACCAGATGCTATTATTGTTTATGAAGGAAAAAAAAATCCTTTTGGTACTATGAAAAATGCTCCATATCTTTTTTTTGATAAAAAAGAGTCATTGTATTCGCAACTTCTCTTTCTTCATGGTTGGGAAACCAGAATTATTAAAAAATCATATATACAGGAATATTCAGACGATGATGAAGGAAATAAAGAAACATTTCTAATTAATATAACAGGTATATTCAAGAAATGGATTATCAGTAATCCACTGATAAATGATTTCGCAGTTATCTTAAAGAAAAATGGTATTTCAAGCGGATACAACTATCTCAAGAATATTATCTTTTGTGATAAAAAAACTCCAGTAATAATCTTTGGGCCTGGATATAATTGGGATGATTGCCTTGATGAACTACAAAATGAAGGGCTCATTCCTAGATATCGGATCTCTGAAGATTTTCATTGGTTATATAAATCGTTGAAAAGTAAAGTGTTGCCGATGAAGATAGTTTGGAGTGATTTAAAAAACAATCGAGAATTCAATAAATTTTTTGAATATGATAATCTAAATTTTCTTCCGGTTTTGGAATCCAGATTACAGTATATTACTGAAGAGATAACATCGGTATGCATATTATCTTATGATTATTTTGCACGTTTGATTGCTGATAAAAAAATAAGAGCCGTCATTTCCTCGACAATTTCAACTCCGGAAGGGCATACTATTGCTCAGGCCGCCCACAATGCAGGGATCCCGGTAATTACCTGGCAGCATGGAGGTTATGGCGAAATGGATCATCCAATACTTTATTATACTGAATTAATAAGCTCAGATGCCCATTTCATCTTTGGGGATGGGGTTCGGAAATACCTGGAACAACCTGCGAAAATACTTGGAACAAGGCTCATCACTATTGGTTCGACCTCTCTGGGTAAAATAAGAAATGATCCGGTTGAATATGAGCAGAAGTCAAAAAAAGTCATATTATATATTACTTCAGCTATACTGCAAAATTACTCAAATATCTCTACCTTTCCTCCGTTTGAAGATAATCGTTTCTGGAAAACACAGAAAGAAATAATAAATGTCCTTGGGAAATACAAAGATTATGATATAATCGTTAAACTGCACCCGACAAATGTGGTCAGAGATACTCCTATTCGCTCCTACGTTGCAGGTAAAGGATTTAATAATTTCAGTTTTATTAAACAAGAACGTTCTATTATTGATCTTATCTCAGTGGCTGATGCTATTATTATTGATTTCCCATTCACGACACTATTGCAAGCATTGACCATAATAAAACCTTTGTTTGTTTATTTAGGGCATATTCAATGGGATGAAAACGCAAGCTACTTGCTTGGCAAACGAGCAATCTGTAATAACGATCTAACATGTTTCAAGGAACTACTGGATAAGTATCTATGCAGTGGGATTTACGATGCAAATGTCAATAACAAAGAATTCTTAATTAATTATGGCACGTCTTCATTAGAAGGTTCCCCAGGCATGCGCGCTGCTAGAGCATTAAAACAGGTCATCAATGAATTTAAATTCAATCATAGCAGTAAACACAGGAGGGTATAATTAATGAGAATTCTTGTAGTTTATCCGCCTTGCAGAGAATCGAATACACCAGTTTTGCCATTAGGATTGCTTTATGTTTCACAACCTTTGATTGAAGATGGCCATAAAGTAAAATTTTTTGACATCGCATTGGAAAAACCGAACAGAAATGCAGTGATATCGAATATTAGATCTGAAAAATATGATTTAGTCATCATTGGGGGTATAATTACAACTTATAGTTATGTAAAGTGGTTGACGAATGAGATCAAAAAGATATCTCCTAATACTCCCATACTTGGGGGTGGATATGTGGCGACACCCATACCTCATATCATTTTTAAGAATACTGGTATTGATGTTATATGCAATGGCGAAGGGGACATTACAGTAAGAGAATATGCATCGGTATTAGAAAAAGGTGGAGATATCTCTAAAGTAAATGGACTTTTCATAAAAAAGGGAGATTCATTTTATGCCACATCTGAAAGACCGTTAATAAAAAATTTAGATGAGATACCTCTT
>JAHIOG010000127.1 GCA_018895675.1 bacterium | reverse complement strand
TGAATCTGGCTCGTACTTGTCGTTTTTATTAAACACAACAATTGCCGGCACATTTCGATCTTTAAATTCGCTGAGCAGTTCGTTCTCAAATTTTCCCCAGTCCTGCCCGGTGGCAACAATAATTGCAAGATCGGTTCGGTCGAATATTTTCCTGGTACGTGAAGTGCGCACATCTCCGAGAACACCAAAGTCATCCACACCGGCGGTATCGATGAACAGCACAGGACCGACAGGCAATAATTCCATCGGCTTTTCAACCGGATCGGTTGTGGTTCCTGCGATATCAGATACGATTGACACGACTTGCCGGGTCAGCGCATTTAATAGCGATGATTTTCCGACGTTTCTTCGTCCGAATATCCCGATATGCAGACGTAATCCTTTTGGCGTTTTTTGCAAAGTATTATAACTCCCGTTTGGTGTTAATTCCCCCTAAATATAAACGTCACGTTTTCCCTGAACAGTTTGATGATAGTAATCTTCAAAATTCCTGAGCAAATTCCCCTTTTTGAAAAACGGAATATTGCGAATTTCTTCAATTTCCTTCTGGATCAACTTTTCACCAACAACTTTCGTTTCAGGTGAGGCATAGTCGTCCAGATATTCCCGAAATGTCAAAACAGCGTTCAATTTACAGAATTTGGCTTCCGTGCAACTTTGTAACAAACCCATGATCTTATCGCCGGTACGTCCACAACGGTATCCTGCGGTACAAAAAGAGGTAATCATACCCATTTCGGCAAGTTCGCGGATAACTTCATCCAGACTCCGTGTATCACCTAATAAAAACTGTTGTTTGCTTTTATCCTGATCATCCCGCTTAAAACCATTTAATGCCTTTAAGGCTTCCGTATATCCACCGATCCCGATCTTCGTTGAAGCGTCAGTTTGCGTACAACCCACCTGAATGATTTCCCTGCGCAGCTGGGCGCTCTCTCTGGCAGTGATGATCAATCCTGTATAGGGAACAGATAATCGGAGCACTGTTACCAATTTCTTAAAATCACTATCATTCACAAGATATTTTGAGTGAGTGCTCAAGTACGAGCCTGCCGCCGGCATCATCCTGGGAAAAGAAATCGTATGGGGACCAATGCCAAATTGACGTTCCATATCAATCGCATGATACAGCAATCCCATAATTTCAAAACGCCAGTCGTATAATCCGAATAATGCGCCGATTGCAAGGTCATCGATACCGGCTTCCATTGCGCGGTGCAAAGCATATAAGCGCCAACGAAAGTTCCCCTTAATTGTATCCTCCGGATGGACACTTGCATAGGTCGGTTTATGATATGTTTCATGGAAGACCTGATAAGTGCCAATTCCCACATCCCCGAGTTTTTTCAAATCAGCTATCGACATCGGAGCCGCATTGATATTGACTCTGCGAATCGATCCTTCACCGTGCCGGGCACTTTTCTTGACAGTATAAATAGCTTTGATTGTTTCAGCCATATAATCGGCATCGGAAGAGACGTGTTCGCCATAAACTACGATCATGCGCTTGTGACCTTCGGAAATGACCGCTTCAGCTTCATGTTTTACTTCGTCAATGCTTAAAATACGCCGGTTTTCACCTTGGTTTTCAAGACGAAAGCCACAATATGCGCAGTTATTGACACATAAGTTGCTGCAATATAACGGGGCGAAAAAGACAATCCTGTTATCGTAAACCTTCCTCTTTACTTCCAACCCGGTTGCGTACATTTCTTCCCATAATTCGGGATCTGTAACATGCAGAAGCGCCGCCGTTTCAGCCGGTTCAAGGCGCTCAATTCGGAGCGACTTCTGTAAAATATCACGAGCTTGCTTTTTATCAGGTTTAGCATTGCTCTTCAAAGTCTCTGTAATCTTCAGCTCATCAATAAAATCTTTGCCATCGATGAGATATTTATCGATTCCATCCTGTTTAACCGCCTGCTTTAACCACTCTTTGACTGCTAACTCCGACATACTATCCTCATTTATTTTTCATTTTGAATTTTTCATTTCTTAATGGTGAATCACCTCTGGAATACGAAACATTGTACCCGGCTTTAGTAATCATATTAATCGCAGATTGTAAACTGTCCTCAGAAACATCTGTCCGAACGTTTTTTCCGGGATAGATATTGTATAACTCTTTGACTCTTGCGGGAGTAAAGGAAGGCATGATAACATTCGCCCCGATTTGGAGTCCTCGTAAGCGAGCGCCGGGCTGGACACTATCCAAAGCGCTGGTTGATGGAATATTCGCCATCGGGTTTAATATTCGCACCAAAGCTAACGTTCTGAACGCCAAATAAATATCTCCGTTCGCTTCGTTAGCAAAGGGAGTTTGTGAATGTGCAACGAATGGTCCCATACCAATCATGTGCAGTTTCATATCGGTCAGTGTTTGGATAGCCGTCACCAAACTTTCAACCGATTCACCTGGCATATTGATCATTATCCCCGAACCGACTTCATAATCCAGTTCACGCAACGTTTCAACACATCTCAGCCGTTCTTCCCAGAAATTCCCCGGTCTGGCTTTGGCATAATTTTCCCTGTCAAATGTCTCCATGCGGATTAAATACCGGTCGGCGCCTGATTCTCTCCAGAGTTTATGTGCATCGTAATTTCGCTCACCAAGCGATAATGTTACGGCGATTTTATACTGTGACTTTATTGCAGTGATTATATCCACAATATCCCGGTCAGTATAATAAGGATCTTCACCGGTCTGAAGCACAATGGTAGTAATTCCGGATTGAACAATTTCTTCCGCACAATCCAGAATTTCCCGCGCGGTCAATCTATACCGGTGAATCTCACGATTTCCACGTCGAAGCCCGCAATACAGGCAATTCTGACTGCAATAATTGGAGAACTCAATGATACCACGCAGATAGACATCCTCTCCGAAAACATCACTGCGAATCCTGTCTGCTAATGCAAACAACTCTTGATCATTTTTTCCAGTCAAGTAATCATAAATTTCTATATCACTTAAGTACATACGGTTTACAATCTCATTAAGTTCTCGTTCTCAAATTGAATTTGGGAACGAGTTTATTTAGGGGGTGTGATAAAACAACCTTAATATCCGGCAGCGGTCGGATTGTAAATTCATAAATAACATAATAATAAATCACCATGAATGACAACTTTATTCTATCACACCCCCTTAGACATGCAATGTGATGGATTTTACCCGGACTGTTTCGATCTGTCCTAATTTTCCGGTCAAAGCGCCCAATTCATCGGTTGACATATTCAGAATAAGGAAAATAATCGCCATATTTTGACCCTTCATCGGGTAGCCTACACGCAGCAGAATATTATCGGCGTGTTGATGTAATAATTCACCAACTTCGCGATATACCAAATTACGATCAAAGACGGTGATCGTCGTTGTGTGTACTTTCTTTTCCAAAAAAAATCCCATCCTTTGTTATTCTAGGGATGGGACATATCAGCAATTGCTTTAGATTTTTTACTCACCCCTTGATGTTAGATTGCTCCTTCATCTCAGAAAAGCAGGCGGAATATATAAGCAATTTCGCAAATAACAAAAGGAAATAATGCCAAATATTTAGGGCGATTAACCGTAATAACCGCTAACGATCATCCATCTAATTCTTTTGTTTAATTACAAGAAATAATTGTAACTATTCAGGTTCAAACACTGAAATAGTCTAATTTGTGAAAATTTTCATTACGTTCTTTGAAAATATCACTTTTTATTAAGAAGTACTTGCATTCC
>JAHIOG010000126.1 GCA_018895675.1 bacterium | reverse complement strand
GGTAGTAAAACAATCACTCCTGATTGTTGATTTCTGTTTGTGGAGTGCTGGAGTATTGAGACGAGTGATACGAAAAACCCATTTTCAGGGAGCGAAGCGAGCCAAATGGGTTTAGGCGCCACCGCAGCTAAAGCACATCGTCATAAAAACTTAGAATGTTTTTCCATAATCCGCGAAACCCGTTTGATTCCACTTCGTTTCATTGAAAACGGGTTTGCTTTATCTCGTCTTCAAATTCCAACGGAAATCATTCGTTCACAAACAGGACCCAGTTAAATATGCTTCGCATTTAACGGGTTAAAAGTGTTTGTGTTACATCTGCGGAGACACTTAGTAAGCGACTCCGGAGCCAGAAAAAATAAAAGCCTCCGGCTATAAAACCGAAGGCTAATAAAGAGCTCAATTCGCTTATCCTATGTCAACTTCATCAAGTATTCAATAAGTTCTTTAGCAATTTTACTGATCTCTTCAGTTTCTTTATGTAAATCCACTACAAATGAATTTGATTCATATGATCCCCGGACTGCCTCGAAATCCGCTTTAACGACTTCATCTTTTCCGTCAATTCCATAGCCTATCCGACTTGTCTGGTCAAATTCTTTTGAGGCGTCTTTTAAAATCATATTATTGAATTTTAGACTGCTCGCTTCCCAGTCTTTGATGATTTGTGTTAAACTGTTCCGTGTCAAATCGGCAACTTTTAAATCAAGACGCTTTTCGATTAAGGCACAACACCACCGCCAATTTTGCTCGGTATATTTTTCGTATAAATTATTTAATAATACGTGCAATTCATCTACACTTTGCACATCCTCTTCCCGCACTTGCTTCAACAGGGATTTTAAATCTGTTTCGGTAACTATCATTCCGGATATATCTAACCAATCATCATTATTTGTGCTATTCATTGAAAAAAGTTGCTTCTTCAAGTCAGAATATGATAAAAATTCACTGTTATCAATTTCGATATGTTTTACAAGCTCATCGCCAATATATATTTTTACCGCCATTTCATAATTTTCAATACCACTCTGAATCTTAGAGCGTTTAATAAAAATTCCATTGTATTGAACTAAATCCTGGTTTTCAGATGATTGTTTATAAAGGTCTTTAAGAATTTCAATCCCATTGATTACTTTTTTAATCGTATAGGGGCTAAATAAATCAAAATTTATTAAATCTAATTTGTTTTGTTCGTTTCTGTGATCGCGGCTTAGCCATTTAACACTATCTCGACGAGTACCCGCGTTATATAAATTTCTCGAAGGCATCAATAGGCTTTTTCCGCCTGATTCCAGAATATATGAAAAAGGCAGATCAGTTGTGTCAAAGTTAGCGTAATGATTACCAATCACTGTAGTGAAACATCCGACTCTACACGGCCACTTCATGTATGATGATGAACCTGTTTTGGAACCTCGTTCCAGGATTCCCTGATGCAGTGGACCGAGTTTGTACATATGATTGCTCTGGTTACTTCCGCTGCCGGCATTGAAAAATGAAACCATTTCGGCGATCAACAATGTGGATTTATGGTGGGTTATCGTATAAGGTCCGGCAAAAACACTACACGCTTCCCCGTGAAATCCTTCAGAGTTCGCAAAAAATGCGGAATTTTCAGCAGAATATTGTTTTCCGATCTTGACTCCCTGTCCAATGAAACATCGGTCGATAAGCGCCGATCCATCTATTTTGGAACCTGATTGAATGATAAATTCTTGTGCAATCACACCATCGCCAATATAAACCGGCGCTTCTTTTGTGCTTGCAATAGATCCTTCTTCCAGGCGGGTGGCATTTTGCACAACTGTACTTTCACCGATATACACATTTTTGATGAAATCAGTATTCTGAATCAGCGCTCCTGTCTTTATACTACCCTGATTGGATTTCTTTGAGTCAACATACCGGGATATCAGATTCGATAATCGTTTAATCAGATCATTATCATGTCGGTAATTCACAATTATATAGGCGATCTGAGCGGACAATTTATCAAAAATCGGTAATGAGCGGCCGCCACCCTCATTCAATATGCTGATCTTCACACCGTTTCCAAATGTTGTTTCTCCCTCGGTGATTACAACAGCGCAATTTTCGATAATCACATTCTCATCCAGCTTGTACCGGACTAAATTCGCGACATTATTAACGATACAATTATCGCCGATTTGACAATCTTGCAGGTAACTATTATATATACCACTATGTTTTTCGATACCATTCGGCAAAATTACATTTTTTAAATTTTCACCTAACCGAATATTGCCCTTAAAAATCACGTTGCAGATATACTCCGGATTAAAACCATCTTTAACAAAAACGGTCTCCCAATTTTCCGCTGTGCAACCCTGCTTCTTAAGCAGATCGATTTCTCTTATGTTTATTTTCCTGAAACTCATGTTAATTGCCTCTATTAAAGTTCCGGTAATTTACTGAGGGCTTTATGTTCGATATCTTTAAAATATTTAACGGTGCCGACTTTCATTTCCATGGTTGCTTCTTCATCACAGACGATTATACCACGTTCGTGTAGCTGTAACATCGATACCGTCCACATATGATTCACACCTTCTTCCACTATTTTCTGGAGCGCTCTGGCTTTCTTATATCCATTGATGATGATCACAACTTTTTTTGCATCCATTACGGTTGCAACACCAACGGTCAAAGCAGTTTTCGGGACTTTATTAACATCATTATCAAAAAATCTGGAATTTGCAATGACGGTATCATACGTTAAAGTTTTAATTCGTGTTCTGGACGAGAGTGAGGAACCGGGTTCGTTAAACGCAATATGTCCATCGTGTCCAATTCCGCCTAAAAAGAGGTCAATGCCGCCGGCTTTTTTTATTCTTTCCTCATACTCATGACACTCTTTTTCAAGATCCGAGGCATTTCCGTTAAGGATATTCACGTTTTCTTTTGGAATGTCTATATGGCTGAACAAATTGTGCCACATAAAGAAATGATAACTTTCCGGATGATCTTCAGGGAGTCCGACATATTCGTCCATGTTAAACGTAAGCACATTTTTAAATGAGACTTTACCTTCTTTATACAATTTGACTATTTCCCGATATGTACCGATCGGAGATGAGCCGGTGGGCAATCCCAGAACATATGGTTTATCGGGTGTGGGATTTACTCTATTGATTTTTCCGGCAATACAATATGCAACCCATTTACTTAATTTTTCATAGTCTTCATGAATTAAAATTCGCATTTACATTCCTTTCTTTTATGATTTGCCCATAAGATCATGATTTTAAAATAAAATTCATGTATCCTGTATCTCGCTGATTATCAGTCGGTTAGCATAATATCATAAAGTTATTCTCTACCCCATTTTGCATCTGATGCAAGAATCCTAATTACGATAAAAATGGTGGTAATTACATTAGTTTATAAAACAGCAACGAATCGTTTCAAATATCTATCAAAAAAATGACAATGCTTTTAAACCTATGTAATCCATAATTAACATCAGGTCAAGTATAAATAATTATTAAGCAAGTTTCAAGTAAATATTATCTGAAGTTCCTCCGAAGATCGGGATTTCTCTTCGTTCAACTTAATAGAGGGAAATTAATGTAATTACCCCTTAAAAAAGGGGGATGTGATTTGGTATGCATTTCAAATTCTAAAACGGAGATTATAAAAGAGAACATTCCTTCGGTGGAAAGAGTAACACACCCCGTCCGGCAGCTGCCGGACACCCCTCTTTTTAGAGGGGAACCCTTGTAATTCCCCCTTAAAAAAGGAGGAACAAAAGGGGGATGTAAAAACGTGAACTTTATGCGCTGAATTCTTTCTTTGGACATCTATTGCTAATTAGAGTCTGTCCACAAACCCGTTTCCGCCAACTTCAAAGAAACAAATATCTTTGTAACGACAACCTTTTATTATTTGGAGTATTTTTATGCCGCTACTTCAGGTTTTGTAACACCCAATACTTCACGAATGGCATTTTCCAGATTATCTTTTGGAAGCGCCCCAGCCGCCATTTGCGGTTTTCCATCTTTGGGAACAAATAATATCGACGGAATACTCCGGATTCCAAAAACCGACGCCAATTCTTGTTCCTTTTCAGTATTTATTTTATATACGTTAATTATGTCGGCATATTCTTCGGAGATTTCTTCCAAAATCGGCGCAACCATACGACAAGGCGCACACCAGTCGGCGTAGAAATCAATTATACAAGGTAAATCACCTTCATATTTCCACTCTTCATTTTTTTCAAAGTTAAAAACTTTCTCGATAAAATCATTCTTTGTCAGATGCTCAGTCATTTTTAAAACCCTTTCTTTAACAATGTTCAACCAGTCAGATACTTTTTTAATTTATTGGTTACGAAATAATTCAATAATCTTGAAATTATTTTTCCAATTATGATGGAATCGTAAAAAGTATCAAAACTGTCATTCCCTCGAAGAGGTCTCTTTGAGATGAACGAGGTACGAGTGAAGAATCTCTACTGAGTTCTCGTCGGATATCCTTCGTCGCTTCGCTTCCCTCAGGATGACACGTATAATCACTTTTTACGAAAACATCAACCATGTATTTCCGGCTCAATACATCAATTTTCATAAAACAAGCCGCTTATGTGGAATCTCTCTTGCGAATTGTTCTTCATTTATCCTGATTTCCACTGATCATCGCTGAATTTTGATTATCTTTGAAATATATATTAAACTCCCGCGATACTATACATTATCTTGCAAATACTTGCATATATATGAAAATAGTGTTAATATTATTTGAAATAAAATTTCTTGAATTTGAAAAGTTTTTTAGATAACCTGATAGTATATGAATTTCCATTTTTTGGCTTTTTAAAAACAAATATTTGTGGAATGATGGTGACTTGTTATCGGTGACGATCACCGATAACTGATCACCGGACATTTCCATTGTCAGTCCGCCAGCTGGCGGATGTGAACTAAAAGTTCGCCTAAGGCGCTAAGTTCACAAAGTTCGGTTTCTGCTAATGCCGGATAACCTTTTTTGACTTCATTAAACTAATTTTGCAAGAGGTTCTTATGGATAATAACTTTAATAAAACAAATCAAAAACTTATTTCGGTAACGAAAAAGTGGTGGTTTTATGTTATTCTAATTTTACTTCAGTTCTCTATTCCACCTTATGCTTCAAGAAATTTTAATATAGCAGAATGGAGTAACATCATTATTATAACTTTAAGAAATGGGTTACTTTATTTGATCAGTGAATGTTATCCTTATTTCCAAACAGCAGCTATCATTGTCATAATTTGCTTATTAAT
>JAHIOG010000125.1 GCA_018895675.1 bacterium | reverse complement strand
GAGAGCAGCTTCCATCATATTGGTCCCAAAGCTGCGACCATCCAGACAGGGAGTCGTGGTAATCATATACTTAACGCCCCTTTCACGGAAGAATTCAACGTCCTCCGGAGTAGTTGTATTCGTAACAACGATCTTGCCCTTCATAATTTTCGGCATATGATGTTTTACGAAGTGACAATCGCCTGCGATGACCGACGCCCAGTTGTACCATTTTTCGAATTTCGGCTTATTTATTTCCTGTTTTTCACCGGTTGGATAAAGCATTTTAAAGGGTACACGGCTTACGATCGGGATTGCAAAGGAGGCAATTGTTTTGACTCGATCGATGGTAAAAATCGGCAGTGGAATTCCTAACCCGAACATCAGATCGCCAAAGACACATTTCCAGCCGGTGTTTACAAAACCCATTGCCAGCCCCCAGCGGTCGGCTCCTGAAGTAAATAGTACTCTTTTCCGGATTATTTCCGAACCGATATGCCGTTCCAGGAAAGCGGCTGTGCGTCGCTCCAGAGTGGTTTTTAATCCCAGACCATCTACAAACGGGGTTTTTCGGATGTATCGGATCATTGGTTTGACTGAATGAAGAGGGTAATATTTTTTATCTACCTGTAATCCGAGATCGGCGCCTCCTATGCCGAATGCATCCACTTTTCCGTCCAGTTCACGGAACAGCTCGGCTGCTTTCTTCATATCTCCGTCGGTGCCGATCCGTTCCAGGGAAACCTTTTCCCCCAGAAGGTCGATGATGACCTTTTTGTCCCGTTTTGAATGACCGATACTAATGCTGACGGCTTGTTTCATAATTGTCTCTAAATTTGTACTTTATTTTTTTAAATTCCGCTTACTTATTAAGAATTATTAATCTAAAAGTCAATGCTGGTGTTAATTGAAGTTACCCCGGATTTTTAGCACTGTACCTAATATTATGTCGAGATGATATAACCTCCCCTTACATCCTCCGGCAGCTGCCGGAAGGGGAAAGAGGGGAGGTTGATTGGAATCTTCATGAAATAAGGTTTTTTCCATCTTAACTTTCCTAAATTACTATTCCACTTGTCAATGTGTTTTTTCGTCTTAAAATACAAAATATTGCACTCAGGGTATAAGAGATTTTCAATTTTGGGGTAACTTCAGTGGTGTTGGTCATAAAACAGGTAATCTTTTTCGATCATTTTTTAAACGGGCAATGCGTTTCTCGATGGAAGGATGACTGTAAAATAAAAATTCTACAACCGGATGTGGCGTACGGTCGGACAGATTCTGATCTGCCAGTTTATTGAGACCGGAAATAAAAGACTCCGAATTTCCAATCATATCCACTGCAAAATCATCTGCAGCCCGTTCATTTGAACGAGAATAAGCATTTGTCAGGGGAGCCGTAAAAAACTGGTAAATAGTCAATAAAATACCGATAACCGGCAGGGCAGCTATCTGGGCGGAATGGCTAAACTGAAAAAGAGCTCTGGCGGAATCATATGCCGTTGATACCAGAAAAAGCCCGGCATAGGTCATTAAAATTCCAATTGCCATTCCTTTCCAGATGTGTTTTAACTTGAAATGTCCCAGTTCGTGGGCGAGGACCGCCAGAATTTCACCGGGTTCCAGTTTAGTTAGCAAAGTATCACCCAGGATAACCCTTTTTGATTTGCCGATACCGGTGAAAGCGGCGTTGGCTTTGCGGGTAGTCTTGCTCAGGTTGAATTGATAAACGCCTTCCAGACGTAAACCAACTTTCTTGCATAGTTTGGAAACATCCGTGGCAAGTGATTCATCCTCAAGTGGTTTGAATTTATAAAAAAGCGGAAACAATAGAACAGGAGCAATCCGCGCCAGCAAGATCGAAAACAGGATCAAGATAGAACCCATTATAATCCACCAATTATTCGGAAACCGGCGCAGCAGGGCATAGAATATTACTATCAGAACAAGCATAATAGGATATGAAATCAAGATTTGCTTGGTTCGCTCCCAAAACCAGGAACTCAGAGATTGGTCGCTAAGCTCAAAACGGTGTTCAATTATGTAGCCGGACGTAAATGTAAAGGGAAATAGAATTATAGCTTCTCCAATTCCTAATAAAGTGACAAAGACGATCAATACGGCATAGTTATTTTGAATATAATGCCGGATTCCTTCTTCTAACTGAATTGTCAGACCTGTAGAGAGAATTGCAATGAGAAATCCTAATCCAATAATGAATTCAATAATGGAGAAAACGAGCTGATATCGTTGATATTTTTTACTTTGACCTGGAGATGAAATTTCAGTCATATCAGTGTAAACGGTTATATATTTTTGCAACTTGCTTTATAGATTTTGTAAATATTGATTTCACATTTCTCACTTAATTTACAATGTAAATTTTTTCTCTCTACTGTCACTCTGAGTTTATCGTATGTCACCCTGAGACCACCAGTTACCCTGAGTTCAGCGAAGGGTCATCGAAGGGTGACCGCCTTTCTTTTTCCAATAAGCAACAGATAACTCAGGTAATTTATCCCATTCTCCATTTATCAACGCTTCCTTTTTCGCTCGTCTCCATCCTTTTATCCTTTTTTCATTTGCGATTGCAGACCAAATATCCATTTCTTCTGAACACCAAACCAGCTTTACAGGTCGTCGTGAGTGAGTGTACCCTTTTACTAAGGGGGTGGGATAGGATCAAATAACTTGGACATTTCTGTTGTAGACATATCTTCGAGAAAATTTCGTAAGTATTGAAAAATAGTGAGTTATCCTCACGATAAATCGGGAGCGGTATGAATAGGTAACTTACTTTATCCCACCCCCTAAACCGGATTGATGCTCGTAACGTCTTCTTTCCGGGTCATTGGTTACACCTGTGTAATATGAACCATCTGAGCATTTAAGAATATAAACGAATCCTGTTTTCATATTACTTCTACGTTCTCCTTTTTTGGTTTGTCATCCTTCGATGAACTCAGGATGACAGATAACAACGCTTTGATGAACTCAGGATGACAGGAAACAGCATTTCAATGAACTCATCCTTCGATGAACTCAGGATGACAGGAAACAGCATTTCAATGAACTCACCCTTCGATGAACTCAGGGTGACATTTCAATTTTCCAAACTGAAACATGTTTATAAGAGATTGAATTATCGATAGTTACAAAGTGAGAAATATTCATCTTGATTTAAACAACCTGTTCAACGGCTTTTACCTCAGGAATCTCTTTCTTCAGTTTCTTTTCAATGCCCATTTTCAATGTGTATGTGCTCATCGGACAATTGCCGCAAGCGCCGGTGAGTCGTACTTTAACTATTCCATCCTCTGTAACTTCGACCAGTTCAACGTCGCCGCCATCAGCTTGCAGGAACGGACGAACAGCTTCGAGGACTTTTTGTACTCTATCTTTCATCTTGTTTCCTTCCATGAAGTTTTATTCTTTTAATATTTCATATTTAAAATCATTCCATAAATAAATTAGTGTCAATAATTGAATTTTCTAAGAAAAGAATTGACCAACACCACGAGTTTTAATAAATAATGCAATGAAGTTTATTCGTTGACAACGATAGATAATGTATATTATCTAGGCAGTGAATAATGAATGACAGGGGGAAATAAATATGAGCGAAAAACAATCGACAAATTCCAGTTATGTTTTAGGCGCTTTGTTAATTATTCTGGGTATATTTATGTTGATCGTTCAATTCGGATATGTCAATTGGGGCAAATTCTGGCCCTTTATATTGATCATTGGCGGCACGCTTTTTTTCTTCGGTTTTTTCCTGAACCGAAAGAATTTCGGGCTGCTTATGCCGGGTACGATTTTATTGATTACCGGTATGCTTTTTCAGTATTTAAATCACACGCACTGGCATTATATGGAGGAATTGTGGCCGACATTTATATTAGCGCCCGGTTTGGGGCTTTTATTAATGTTTCTCTTTGGACCGAAGGGCAACGCACTTTGGATACCAGGCAGTATCCTGGTAATGCTGGCATTAATATTTTATGCCCGTTTTTGTTACTTTTTCCGGTACTGGCCGATCGTATTGATATTAGCCGGACTTTATCTGATCTTTAGCGGCTTTGGAAAGAAGGAGAATTCTGAACCAAAAGATCCCGTGGATTTTACCGGTAATTAAAATCTGATTGTTGCGGACTTCAAAGGTTTTTAGCAGACATTCCTGTTGCATTTTTCCGGGATAACAAACAAATTTCCGCGGTTATACTAAATTGCCTCATCGGAGGTCTCCTTGAGACATTAGAAAAGTTCTATAATTAAAGTTTTTAACCTCCCCTCTTTCCCCTCCCCGCCTGCTCCCGGAGGGCGGGCAGGCTTACTAAGGAGGGGATTAAAGGGGTGGTTAATTTATTTTGAAAAATCAAAGAACATTGTTACATAGGACAAAACTTTTACATCGAGGAGGTCTCATAGAGGTAAATCACTATAATTTGAACATAAATGTATAAAACCAATTTCTTGTGAAAACTCTAATGCATATAAACCTGCCAGACAAAATGCACGATAAACGGATCGAACGGCTGATTTTCTACCTCAGAAGTTTTAAACGTTGCTGATAATTTGAACAGCATATCTTGCCAGTGTTCCGGATCGGGTGAATAATTTGCTCCAACGGTGATATTGCCAAAGGCATCATTATTCAAATTTTTATCGGGATCCCATATCTCATAGCGCGATCCAATTTCCAATTTGTCAGTTAATTTATAAAAACCCATTACTCCATAACCAAAAGAAGTTACCGTCGATTCTCCAGTATTATCTGCGGCCTGACTATAATCAGCCTTCCCTCTGAAACTTCCCTTTTTATAGTTATTCGGATGGAAATAAAGAAATCCTGTCAGAGAAGAAACATCGCAGCGATCTTCATTTGGCAAACCGAAATGTACTCCGCCGGATAACCCGTTGGAGAATTTTGAAGATATCATAAAATCCAACTGCGGAAGATTTCCCGTGTTTACTTTGGAGTTACCTGATTTAGTATTGTAAGGTTTGAAGTTAACGGAACCATCTCCGTTGCTTGCCATGATTTCGTACTGGATAACACCGATTTTGTGGATTACCGACAGACCATAGGAACGATAATCAGATATATTCACTGCGGATGCCCATAACCGTCCCACGATAGACCTTTCAGCAAAATCTATGGCAGTGTGTGAAGTACGCCCTCCGGCTTGAGACCCGGGACCTATAAATCGCCCCATTCGAAATTTTAAATTCTTAGAAAATGCGTAATCTATCTGGGCGTCGTGCAATACATTTACAGCGGCGTCATATTGAACAAAACCGGTTAGTTTGCCTTTGACCATTTTCCCGCGAAGCCTGGCGCGTCGAACACCAAAACCCAATTGTGTTGTAGTTGAATCTGCCGAATGCTCATATGTCGTATATGTTGCCCATGATTGCACTGTAAATTGAAACTCCGGCTGACCAAGTAATCGCATATTTGTGACTATGCCCAAAAATAATATAATTATTGAAAACAGTTTAATTTTTCTCATCAAATCTCTATCCTTTTTTCAGCTCGAATTTCCATACAAATACCATCATAACCGCAGCCATAATTGCCCCAAATATCCAGAAGTAAAAAGCGGCATCCCAGCTGAAATTATCCACTAATAAACCTGTTCCGACCCCGGTCAAACTTGCGCCGACGTATCCCATTGCATCAATAAAACCGGTAACTGACGAAGCGGCTTTACGCGAACCAAAATCCGCCGGCAGAGCGGCAACAATAAGAATATGAGGTCCAAATGTAAAAAATCCGATAAATAATAGTATAATCAGACTTAAAACCCAATTTTCTCCGGGCACTACTCTAAATAAATAGCAAAACAGGGCCAGTAATAATAACATTATTAAAGCAACAGGAGCTCTCCGGTTATTGAATATTTTATCCGATGCCCAGCCGGCAAATATTGCGCCTAACCCGCCGGCAACGGGAAACGCAACAGCCTTATACGCCGCTACGGAAATGGATGCGCCTTGTTCCTCGAACATATAGGTTGGCGCCCAGCTCATAAAACCGTAACGAACTATATTAAGCCCAAACAAGCCCAATGCCGCATACCAGATATGCGGATTTAAAAGAGTTACTTTTAAAGTTTCCCTGAAACCAATGTGCTCATCTTTACGTACTTTTGTGTTTTCAATACCGTGCTCCTGATCCTCAACGCTTGGCATTCCGATTTCTTCAGGAGCGTTTCTCGCTCGAAGAAACCAATGAATAGCAATAAAAATACATATTATCGAAGGAACCCAAAAAGTAAATCGCCAACCATAATATTTTATAATAGTACCAGCCAGCAACCATGAAAGAGCCCCGCCAATAATGTAAGATGTGCCAAGACGTCCGGAAATTCTGCCCCTTACATTACCTGGAAACCAATTTGCCATTGCCTTAACAGTTGGTCCCCATCCCATTGACTGGACATAGCCGTTTATTCCCCAAAGCACCACCATAAAACCGATAAGTCCACCGGTAAAGCCAAAAAGGAAATTCATTATTGCGGATGCGATAAGTCCGATAGTGATGATTTTTCTGGAATTGAGTTTATCACCCAACTGACCGTTTATGAACTGACCAATGGCATACATTGCAAACAAACTGCTTAATACTATTCCCAGGTTTGTCTTTGTCAATCCAAATTCTTGCATAATGCCAGGCAATGCAACTGAAATATTTACACGGCAGAGGTAGAAAGATGCGTACGTGATCCACATCAGCCAAAACATTTTTATCTGCCAATGCCGAATCTGTAATTTTGTAGAATCAGTTAATTTTTCCTGCATTTTTTTGCTCCTTATTTTTTTTCACCATTGTTTTTTTTACTAGCTTCGATTATACTATTTTTTATATCAGAAGAAGACTGAGGAGGATAATAGGGGATAACAATTACTTTTCCTCCGATGCTTTCCATCACCTCTCTTGCTTCTTCTATAGCTTCATCTGTATGGCTTGAACTTTCCATTAAAATATCAGGTTTAATTTTTTTCACATTTGGCAGAGGGGAGTAAGTTTCCTGGGCGACAACCAAATCCACATATTTTATTGCATTTGCCAGATCAAATCTTTCGTCAAAGGATACTATCGGTTTCGGCTTTTTTTCCATTACCGCTTCATCGGTTAAAATTCCGACAATCAGCTTGCCGTCTTTCCCGGCGATTGCTTTTGCATTCTCCATCATTTTTAAATGACCTCTGTGTACAAGGTCTAAAACATAGTACGAATAAACAATTTTCATTTTTCCCCCACAAGAATCAAATTTTTTACATCTATTAAATAATCCCCATTTACAATCTTCATGTTGTATGCTTTTTTAAATATATCTGATCCGGTAACATGCATTTCAAATATTTTATTTTGATTATTCTGAGCTAGCCCGCTGTTTGTTAGCCAGTCTCTGACACTGAAATTTTTCATGATATGAATTTTTTTAGAAATATTCTTGAAACCGGAGTTTTTCATCAACTTTATTAAATCATCTTCTAAAAATGTGATTCGATCTTCTTTTAATCTAAAAATATTTTCATAATCTTCTT
>JAHIOG010000124.1 GCA_018895675.1 bacterium | reverse complement strand
TTCCTCCGGGGCATTATCAATACTGTCAAATGTACGGACCTGGGCTAAGCCCTGCTGGTTCAAGATCAGCGTCATCGCTGCCGTTAACGTCGTCTTCCCATGATCTACATGTCCTATCGTACCTACATTCACATGGGGCTTTGTACGTTTAAATTGTTCCTTCGCCATATAGAATCTCCTTAATTTTGTAAAAACTTGGGGATAAAGCCCCTAGCCTTTTCGATGATTTCTCGCTGGATTTTTTTATCACAGTATTCATAACTGGAAAATCTCATCGTAAAAACAGCTCTTCCCTGACTTAAAGATCTTAAATCAGTTGCGTATCCAAATGATTCCCGAAGCGGAATCATCGCGTCAACAATGTTAATATCATTCCGTTTATCCATACTTATAATATTCGAGCGCCGGGCATTGAGGTCGCTAATCACGTCTCCAAGATATGCATCCGGTACCGAAACTTCTAAAGCCATTATCGGTTCTAATATCGCCGGATCAGCTTTATAAAGAGCATCTTCCAGCGCCATTGAAGCGGCAACTTCAAATGCCATTACTGTACTATCGCTTTCCCGGTACTCTCCATCAATCAGTCTGACCCTGATTTTATGTAGCGGATACCCGGCAACAACTCCGCTTTTTACACTATTTTGAACACCTCGTTCGATTGCCGGTAAAAATTCTTTAGGGATCGACATTTTCGGAATATCATTTTGAATAACTACACCGTGCTCTGCAGTACCATCGGGAGCAACCGTCAATCTGACAACTGCATATTGGGTTTTGCTTCCGGTCTGGCGATCGAATCGCCCTTCTCCGGTCGCTTCACTCTCAACAGTTTCACGATAGGAAACCTGAGGCTTTCCTACATGTGCCCGAATTCTAAATTCTCTCTGCAAGCGGTCAACCAGTATTTCCAGGTGAAGTTCACCCATTCCGGAAATAATTATCTGTCCCGTTTCTTCGTCCTGGGAAATTCTAAATGTCGGATCTTCGTAAGCCAGTTTTTCGAGAGATATAGCCAAATTATCCGAATCAGCTTTACTTTTAGGTTCTACTGTAATCGAAATAACCGGTTCCGGGAAGTCCATAGATTCCAGGATAATCGGATTTTTCGAATCACAAAGAGTATGTCCGGTGAAACTATGTTTTAGTCCAACCAGGGCGCCAATTTCTCCAGCCGCTAATTCTTCACGGTCTTCCCGTTTGTTTGCATGCAATAAAAGTAAGCGACCGACACGTTCCTTCTTCTCAATAGAGGAGTTAAAGATCAGGCTACCCTTTTTGATTACACCGGAATAAACCCGAATGAAACTCAATCTGCCCACATGAGGATCTGTCATTATTTTAAAGATCAGCGCGGATGCAGGTTCTTCCGGACTCGCTTTGCGCTGAATAGCCGTTCCCTTAAGGTTAACACCTTGAACTGATAGTATATCAATGGGAGATGGAAGAAAATTCAATACTGCATCCAATAACGGCTGCACACCTTTATTCTTAAAGGCGGAACCGCATAGAACCGGTACTATCTCATTTTGTAGCGTGCCGACACGAATAGCTTTAATTATCTCTTCCGGTTCAATGACATCACCACTCAGATATTTGGCAAAAAGCACATCATCAAAATTTGCCACTTCTTCCAGTAAATTTTTGCGATACTCTTCGGCAATATCTTTCAAGTCGTCGGGAACATCGCCAATATAATATTTTTGACCGAGCGCATTTGAATCGTATATAACGCTTTTAAAATTAATCAAATCAATAATTCCGGTAAACACTTCACCGGATCCAATCGGCAGATTAACAGGAACCGGCTTCACTTTGAGCCGTTCTTTGACCATGGTTAGCACATTGAAGAAATCAGCGCCCGCCCGATCCATTTTATTCACAAAAGCGATCCGGGGAATGAAATATTTATCAGCCTGACGCCAGACTGTTTCACTCTGAGGCTCTACTCCGCCAACACCACAGAAAATAGCAATCGCTCCGTCAAGTACGCGAAGCGATCGTTCTACTTCCGCCGTAAAATCAACATGTCCCGGCGTATCAATGATATTTATTCGATGATTATTCCAATAACATGTTGTAGCGGCAGATGTGATGGTAATCCCACGCTCTTTTTCCTGCTCCATCCAGTCCATAGTCGTGGAACCATCGTGAACCTCACCCATTTTATGGACACGCCCCGTGTAAAAAAGAATGCGTTCGGTTGTAGTGGTTTTACCCGCATCGATATGCGCCATAATTCCAATATTCCGAACGTTTTTTAATAATTCTTTAAACACGGACATTTAACCTATTATCTGAAGTGAGCAAAGGCTTTATTTGCTTCTGCCATTCGATGAGTATCGTCTTTTTTCTTAATTGATGCACCTTCGCCATCAGCCGCAGCCATAAATTCAGCAGCCAGTTTTTCTGCCATAGATTTACCGGGGCGAGCTTTTGCAAAATTTATAATCCAACGAGATGCCAGTGCAAACTTACGTCTTGATTTGACTTCAATTGGCACCTGATAGGTTGCGCCTCCAATTCGTCTGGACTTCACCTCCATAATTGGAGATACATTATTTATTGCTTTTCGAAAAACATCCAGTCCATTTGCTCTCCGTTTTTCTTCAATAATATCAATTGCGTCGTAAAATATATTCTCTGCAATAGACCGTTTACCCCTTCGCAAGGCATAACTGATAAATCTGGCTACATCGATACCGCCATATTTCGGATCAGGTAAAACTTCACGAGCAATAACTTTTTTTCTACGTGGCATTAAGTAATCTCCCTATTATGACGGACGTTTGGTGCCATATCTGGACCGACTGTTTCTTCTATCATTCACACCACTGGTATCGAGAGTACCACGTATAATGTGGTAACGAACACCTGGAAGATCTTTGACACGTCCCCCTTCAACTAATACAATTGAATGTTCCTGGAGGTTATGACCTTCACCAGGAATATATGCGTTCACTTCCTTGCCATTAGTAAGACGAACACGCGCAACTTTTCGGAGCGCTGAATTCGGTTTTTTCGGTGTAGTTGTATAAACGCGAGTACACACACCTCTTTTCTGAGGACAGCCGCGCAGCGCCGGCGCTTTCTCTTTTTTACTTACGGTCTTTCTACCCTTACGTACTAGCTGGTTAATCGTAGGCATATTCTCTCCATTATAAAAGCCTGTAAAAATACAATTACTTTATTTTTTAAGCAATATATTTTATTCGACAAGTGTCTATTTTTGTAAGGCTGCAAGTTCATCCTCCCTAGACCGTTCTCTTTCCCGAATAGAATCCCATTCCCGCAGCTCTTCTTCAGGTTCGATTGCTATAATATCCTTGTACTTCCGTAATCCCGTACCGGCAGGAATTAAGTGTCCCATCAAAATATTCTCTTTCAGACCGTTTAAGTAATCTACTTTGCCAGCTACTGAGGCATCGGTCAGTACACGAGTAGTTTCCTGAAAAGAGGCTGCCGAAAGAAATGATTCCGTATTTAAGGACGCCCTGGTGATACCCAGAAGCATCTCCGTAAATTGCGCTGATCTTGCCGGCCGGGCTTTTGCAGGATTTCTACCCTCTTCTTTTAACAGGCGATTAAATTTTGCAAATTCCTTTTTTGACACAACATCTTCAATATCCCAATCGGAATCACCAACATTGGTAATAACAACATATTCCTTAATACGTTCATTTTCTTCTATCAATTCACGTTTATTGACACGGTCTTTTTCCAACAGGTCTGTATCTCCGGAATCTTCAATTAGAACCTTCTGCATCATTTGACGAACAATAACCTCAATATGTTTATCGTTGATACGAACGCCCTGAAGTCGATATACTTCCTGGATTTCATTCACCAAATATTCCTGAACTTTGCGAGGATCCTGAACTGCCAGAATATCCTGCGGCGCTACTGGACCTTCGCATAAACGGTCACCGGCTTTGATTTCGTCACCCTGATTAACTAGAACATGGCGACCATAAGGCATTTTGTATTTTTTCTGGATTCCGTCAGGACTGGAAACGATGATTTCTCGAATACCTTTTTCCGTTTTTCCAAACGAGATCTTTCCATCTATTTCTGTAATCACAGATGGATCTTTCGGGCGTCTCGCTTCAAACAACTCGGCGACGCGAGGCAGACCACCGGTAATATCACTGGTTTTACTCATCTCTTTTGGAATCTTAGCGACAACATCACCAGCGACGATATCATCACCATTTCTGACGACTAATGTCGCCCGAAACGGTAAAATAAATCCGTGATGAACAACTTCTTGTCCATCTTCTACACTCACGATATCAACTCGAGGCTGGATAGTACGATCTTTGGCTTCAATCACTGTCGTTGATTTGTGTCCGGATTCATCTGCTGCAATACTATACGTTACATTTTCAATCAAATCTACAAACCGGACTTTCCCATCGTTTAACGCCAGGATTTGATCCATATAAATATCCCAGCGGAATAGCGTCTGTCCAATCTTTACATCGTCGCCTTCTTTGACCAGCATGTGAGCACCGTACGGGATATTGTAAGTAGACGTTACACGGTTGTTTTCATCAATCAGGCTTAACATCGCATTGCGAGAGAGCACTACCGAATATTTTTCTCTTGTATAATCAACAAATTTGTAATTATCCGAGAACGTAACTTTGCCCTTGCTTTTTGCGACCGTCTCAGATTCTTCAACAATACGGGCAGCCGTACCACCAAAGTGGAATGTTCGCAGGGTCAACTGAGTGCCTGGCTCCCCAATGGATTGGGCTGCCATAATTCCGGTTGCCTCACCGATGTTAACCAATTTTCCGGTTGCCAGATTGCGTCCGTAACAATTACTACAAACGCCCCGGCGAGATTCACAGGTTAATACCGATCGAATCCTGATCTTTTCGATCCCCGAACGCTGGATTCTCAGCGCTTTTACCTCGGTAATTTCCTGATCGGCTTCAACGATAATTTCATTATCATCTTCCGGATTAAAAACATCTTCCTGGGCAACACGACCAACAATTCGATCTGCCAGGTTTTCAATAATATTTTCTTCTTTCTTTAACGCGGTAATCTCAATACCATTAATCGTGCCGCAATCTACTTCCGAGATAACCACATCCTGAGCGACGTCAACAAGACGGCGGGTAAGGTAACCGGCGTCAGCAGTTTTTAAGGCAGTATCCGCCAGACCCTTTCGGGCTCCGTGCGTGGAAATAAAGTATTCCAACACGGTCAAACCTTCCTTAAAGTTTGACGTAATTGGTGTTTCAATAATTTCACCGACCTGACCAGTCATGGTTTTTTGCGGTTTTGCCATCAATCCACGCATACCAGCCAGCTGCTTAATCTGCTCGCTACTTCCACGAGCGCCGGAATCCGCCATCATAAACACGGGGTTGAATCCCTGGCGATCGTTTGCCATATTGTCAATCATAACTTGCGAAAGTTTATTTGTCGTATGGGTCCAGTTATCAATAATTTTATTATACCGCTCACCTTCTGTTAAAATACCTCTCTGGAATTTTTTCTGGATGTTTTCAACTCTGGTAAATGAATCTTTAAGAATAGTATCTTTTTCATTAGGGATGAGCACATCGGATATAGAAATTGACACACCGGATTGTGTGGCGTATTTAAAACCGAGGTTTTTCAGATTGTCGAGAAACTTTACAGCTTCATAGTTTCCGGCTTCTTGAAATGCTTTCCCAACGATTCTTTCAACAGTTTTTTTACTAATTAACTCATTTACATAACCCATACCTTTCGGCAGGGTACGATTAAAGAGCGCTCTGCCCGGCGTTGTATCGATGATTTTACCATTCACTCTGATTTTTACTTTGGCATGTAAAGCGACTTCGCCGTTTTCATAAGCCGTAACCGCTTCATCAATAGACGAAAAAGTTAAACCTTCTCCTAAAGCCCCGTCTTTTTGACGTGTTATGTAATACATTCCAAGCACCATATCCTGAGATGGAATGGCAATTGGAAGTCCATTCGCCGGATGAAGAATATTATGGCTGGATAATGCCAGAACCCGGCATTCCATCTGTGCTTCAAACGACAGCGGTACATGAACAGCCATCTGGTCGCCATCAAAGTCAGCATTGAATGCTGCGCAAACCAGCGGATGGATCTGAATGGCTTTACCATTGATTAATACTGGCTGAAATGCCTGAATACCAAGACGGTGCAGTGTCGGCGCACGGTTTAATAATATCGGCTGATCTTTGACTACATATTCCAAAACCCTGTAAACTTCCGGATCCTTTCGTTCTACCATCGATTTGGCTGCTTTTGGTGTTTTTGCCAGGCGTCGTCTAATCAATTGATGAATAATATGAGGTTTAAACAGTTCAATCGCCATCTCTTTCGGCAAACCGCACTGATTCAGTTGCAATGTCGGTCCAACAACAATCACCGAACGTCCACTGTAATCAACACGTTTACCTAACAAGTTCTGACGGAAACGACCTTCTTTACCTTTGAGCATATCGCTAAGACTTTTCAATGGACGGCGCGTCCCGCTACGTACTTCAGTCCGCCTGCGGCTGTTGTCAAACAGTGAGTCCACTGCCTCCTGCAGCATCCTTTTTTCATTACGAAGAATTACATCAGGCGCTTTGATCTCTATAAGCTGTTTTAAACGATTATTCCGGATTATAACCCGGCGATATAAATCATTCAGATCACTGGCCGCAAAACGCCCGCCCTCTAACGGAACAAGAGGTCGCAGATCCGGTGGTATTACCGGCAATACCGTAACAATCATCCATTCCGGTTTATTAACAGGTTTGCCCTCGGCTAGTAGAAAGGCTTTGATTACTTTCAACCGTTTGAGAATTTCGGTTTTTTGCGTTACTGATTTCTTTATCTTAAGCTCTTTTTTCAGATCGCGAACCAGAATTTCAACATTAATTTTCTGAAGCAGTTCACGGATGGCTTCACCGCCGGTTTTGGCCATGAAATAATTCTGGGAATCTTCCTCATCGAATAATTCTGTTTTCGGTCCGAATTTTATCATATTTTCAAAATATTCTTCTTCCGAAATTACAGATTTATACGGTAGTTCAGAACCACCCTTATTTAATACAACATATTTTTCATAGTAAACGATCTCTTCAATCTTTTTCGTCGGAATATCCAAAAGATAATACAATTTGCTCGGAATTGAGCGCAAAAACCAAATATGAACGACCGGAACAGCCAAGGTAATATGTCCCATCCGTTCCCGGCGGACTTTTTTTCTGGCGACTTCTACTCCACATCGGTCGCAAACAATTCCTTTATACCGGATCCGTTTGTATTTTCCACAATGACATTCCCAATCTTTCACCGGTCCAAATATTTTCTCACAGAACAACCCGTCTTTTTCCGGTTTATAAGAACGATAATTAATCGTTTCCGGTTTAAGCACTTCACCATGGGAGCGGATTAAAATCGTTTCTGGAGAAGACAGGTGAATGGTAATATTTTCAAATTCACGCTTTTGACTAAAAGGTCTTGTAAAATTCATTTGTTTATTATTACCTCCAGCCCTTTTATTCGGGCTAACTCATATCCATTTCTATGCATAGACCTTGCAGCTCTTTCAACAATACATTAAAGGATTCAGGTACTCCGAAATCGGAGAAATTTTCACCTTTCACGATTGCATTATAAACTCTGGAACGACCTTCCACATCATCAGACTTAACTGTCAGGATTTCCTGTAAAGTATAAGCAGCGCCATAAGCTTCAAGAGCCCACACTTCCATCTCACCAAATCGCTGACCACCAAATTGGGCTTTCCCGCCAAGCGGCTGCTGTGTTACCAGCGAGTATGGACCCGTTGATCGGGCATGCATCTTATCTTCAACAAGATGCGCCAGCTTCATCATGTAGATGTATCCAACAGTAACCGGGTTATCATATGGCTCTCCGGTCAAACCGTCGAACAGTACTGCTTTACCGGTTTCTGGAAGATTCGCTTTCTTCATTTCTTCGACAACCTCCTCTTTGGAAGCGCCATTAAACACGGAAGTTTCATAATGAATTCCTAATTTCATTCCGGCCCAACCCAGCATTGTTTCATACAGCTGACCAAGGTTCATACGAGACGGCACACCTAGTGGATTTAATATGATATCAATGGGAGTGCCATCCTCTAAAAATGGCATATCTTCCTGTGGTACTATTATGGAAACAACCCCTTTATTGCCGTGGCGACCTGCCATCTTATCACCAATCTGGATTTTCCGTTTGTTAGCAACATAGACTTTCGCCAATTGCAAAACTCCGGGTTGCAGGTCGTCTCCGACTTTGATTTTATAAATTTCCCGTTCCAGCTCTTCATCAATTTGTTGAGACAACATATAATAATCTCGAAAGACTCCTTCAATGATTTTACAGACTGCTTCATCCTTGGTCCAGGCCTCTTCAAAACTCAGGTTATCAAAATCCAGTTGCTCGAGTATTTTTTCTGAAAATTTCGTTCCGGCGCGAACGATGGTACTTGATCTGGAGATATCCTTAATAGAATTAGATGTTCTACCAGATATCAGTTTCTTTAATATTGAATTGCGGCGATCTCGTAGAACTTGGTGCAGCTGGATACTTTTATTAGTCTCTTCTTCAATACGGCGTTTTTCGTCCGCCCGGCTGGCTTTTCCTTTTCTCTGAAATAATTTGGTGTCAACTGCAATACCGCGAATACCGGAATCGGCTCGTTTGGAGGCATCTTTTACATCACTGGCTTTCTCTCCGAATATTGCCCGAAGCAGTTTTTCTTCCGGTGTCGGGTCGGTTTCACCTTTTGGAGTAACTTTACCAATCAGGATGTCATTCGGTTTGACTTCAGCTCCGATCCGGATGATACCGTTGGAAACCAGATTTTTCGTGGTATCTTCGCTGACATTTGGTATTTCTTGCGTCAATTCTTCATTTCCGCGTTTCGTGTCACGAACCTCCAGTTCAAATTCCTTTATATGAACCGACGTAAAAACATCATCCCGGACAAGTCTGTCGCTGAGTACAATAGCATCCTCAAAGTTATATCCGCGCCAGGGCATGAACGCAATGAGTACATTACGACCAAGTGCCAATTCACCCTGATCGGAGGCGCAACCATCCGCGATCACATCACCTTTTTTGATCCGATCTCCTTTACGGACTAATGGTTTTTGATTGATTGAAGTATCCTGGTTGGTTCTATGAAATTTAGCTAATTCTACCTTGACTCGCTCCAGACTTACATCCAACAGAAAATCATTTTGTGACTGTGATCGAATTATAATATAATCAGCACAAACCTCTTCAACTTCTCCATCGATGGGAGATACAACCGTTGTTTTGGAATCTTTCGCGACAATTCTTTCCAAACCGGTCCCTACGATCGGTCGCTCGGGTTTTAACAGCGGTACAGATTGGCGCTGCATATTTGAACCCATCAATGCACGGTTAGCATCATCATGTTCAAGAAACGGGATCAGAGCCGCGGAAATCGATACGATCTGGTTTGGAGAGACATCCATATATTTGACGTCCTTCGGTTCAACAATCGGAAACTCGCCTCTGATTCGAGCGCGAACACGTGTCCGTTCGAAATGATTTTTCTCGTTCAGCGGTGCATTCGCCTGTGCAATCAACGCGCGATCTTCATCATCTGCCGATAAATACTTAACTTTTTTAGTTACCGTTGCAGTACCGTTTTTAATGTCTACGACCCGATAAGGCGTTTCAATAAAACCAAGGTGATTGACAAAGGCATAGGTCGCCAGCGATGATATCAGACCAATATTAGGACCTTCAGGAGTTTCAATCGGGCAGAGCCTGCCATAATGGGTATAGTGGACATCACGAACTTCAAAGCCGGCTCTTTCCCTGGTAAGACCACCGGGACCTAATGCTGAAACACGACGTTTGTGTGTAATTTCCGCCAGAGGGTTGGTCTGATCCATGAACTGTGACAACTGACTGGTGCCAAAGAATGAATTGATCACGGATGTTACAATTCTTGAATTGATCAGATCCTGAGGAGTCAGGTTTTCCGATTCCCGAAGATTCATTCGTTCTTTAATTGTCCGAGCCATACGCGTAAACGCAAGGTTAAACTGGTTTGTCAGCTGTTCTCCAACAGTTCTGACTCTTCTATTCCCTAAATGATCAATATCATCCGGCCCCAGATTTCCTTTCTTCATCTGGACAATGTGCTTCATGATTTCGACAATATCGTCCTTTGTCAGGACGGTGCTTTCCAGAGGTACATTTAGGTTAAACTTTTTATTTATACGATAGCGGCCGACTTGACCGAGGTCATATTTCTTCGGACTAAAAAACAGACGTTCTACAAACTTTTTAGCTATCTCCAGATTTGGCGGTTCGCCGGTACGCAAACTGCGATATAAAAAATACAAAGCGGTTTCTTCGTCGTAAGTAGCGGTGTCTTTTCGGAATGTATTGATGAAAACTGATTTCTCAATCTCGTCATCGGTTGTAAAAACAAGTATTGATTCTACATTATGTTCTTTACACTTCTTAATAATATCTTTATCAACCGTAACTATCTCTTTAACTTCCAGAATTACTTCACCGGTTTCAGGATCTATAATGCTTTCGGCAAGCGTTCTCCCAACGGCATCTTTGGCGGCACTCTGAATATTGACCATCTCGCCAATACCAAATAGTTTCAGGATATCTTCGTTCGTCGGATAACCAAAGGCTCTTAATAATATGGTAGCAGGAAATTTGCGGCGCCTGTCAATTATCGCACTAAGAACATCACGCGTATCAATTACAAAATCCACCCACGAACCCCGAAACGGAATCACACGGGCTGTATAAATTTTCATACCATTGGTGTGGATACCTTCATCAAAGAATACACCGGGAGACCGCTGAAGCTGACTGACGATCACTCGTTCGGAGCCATTTATAATAAATGTACCTTTTTCAGTCATATAGGGTACATTTCCGAAGAAAATATCCTGTTCAATACCGGCGGCATAATTCCCTTTTTCTCCACCTTCTTCACTTATATGCAGAACCAAGCGAACTTTTAAAGGAACGGTATAACTCACACCACGCTCCAAACACTCTTTAATACAGTATCGGGGTTCTCCTATAGTATAATATTTATACTCCAAAATATAATTGCCATGAGAGTCCTCTACGGGAAATACGTTATGGAATGCTGATTCAATCCCTGTATTTTTCCTTTCGGTTGGCAATACGTCTAGTTGCAGAAATTCAGCAAAGGATTCAACTTGAACCGCCAAGAGGTTTGGCATTTCCTGAACTGAAGAGATCTTTGAAAAGGACTTTCTTACAGTAGATTTAGGGGGAGTATTACTCAAGAGTATCCCTCCTTTTCACGTTTAAATATCCCCACGGATGGGGATAATTATTTCAGTTTGTAGAAGCGCTGTCATTCAAAAACAGTGGCAAGGCTGGCTTGACTATTTAATCTCAACAGTAGCGCCAACTTCTTCTAATTGTATTTTCAGACTTTTTGCTTCTTCTTTTGAAACACCTTCTTTTACAGGATTCGGAGCACTGTCCACGAGATCTTTAGCTTCTTTCAGACCAAGACTGGTAGCAGCTCTGACAACTTTAATAACATTAATCTTCTGAGAACCAATCTCTTTCAAAACAACATCAAATTCCGTTTGTTCTTCTTCTATGGGTGCGTCCGCGTCTGTGCCTGGTGCTGCAGCAGCTACGGCAATGGGAGCAGCGGCTGTTACATTAAACTTTTCTTCGATCTCTTTAATCAGTTCAGAAATCTCCAGCATATTGGCTTTTTCTAGATATGCAATAACGTTTGCCCTTGTTATGTCTGCCATGTCTTAATTTCCTCCTTTTACTGCAAACTGTTTTCCTATTTCTTCTCACTTAGTGACTTCAGCACGCCCACCATCTGACTCATTTGTGCTTTTAACGTACCAACAAGTTTACTCATCGGGGCGGCAAATGTACCGACTAACTGCGATAACAGTACTTCGCGAGTCGGTAAGTCTATAATAGTATTGATTTTATCAGTGCCATATAATTCTTTTTCAAAAATACAACCGGTAATACTCAGGTTTTTAAGTTTATTCTTTCCAATAAACCTGGATATAATTTTCCCCGGAGATACGGGGTCTTCATAACTTAAGGCAATGCCCATCTGCCCATCCATCAAGGTGTCAATAGATTCAAATCCTGCCTGCCGGGCAGCGATTCGGGACAGAGTTTTTTTTACAACTCTATATTCAATATTTGCGGAATGAAGTTCTCTACGCAAATCATTAAACTGCTCAACACTCATCCCTTTGTAATTAGTAAAATAGATACCTCTTGCCCTGGCAAATTTATCAGTAACCTCTTCAACAATCTTCAGATTTCTCTCACTTGGCATAATAACTCCTCAATCCGTTTACTGTTGCAATACCGTGGTTTTATCAACTCGCACACCGGGTCCCATTGTTGTCGTAAGGGTCAATTTTTTAAAATAAACTCCTTTAGCTGCAGGGGGTCTCATGCGCATCAGGGTCGCAATCAGGGTTTTAATATTATCGGCAAGATTCTCGATGGAAAATGATTTTTTACCGACCGGCGAGTGAATAATACCGTTTTTATCAACACGGATTTCAATACGCCCTGCCTTTATCTCTTTTACTGCGGCTTCAATATCCATCGTGACCGTACCCGTTTTCGGGTTAGGCATCAATCCTTTAGGTCCTAGAATACGCCCTAATTTACCAACCTGTCCCATAGTATCCGGAGTTGCGATAATTACATCTACGTCGTTCCATCCTTTTTGGATTTTTTCGATATACTCCTCCACTCCGACATAGTCGGCTCCGGCTTTTTGAGCTTCTTCCTGCTTGGATTTTGTCATCACCAGCACGCGAACCTGACGCCCGGTACCATGTGGATAGGAAACCGTTCCACGAATATTCTGGTCGGCATGCTTTGGATCAACTCCCAAATTCACGTGGGCTTCAAAGGTTTCGTCAAATTTTGTCCCCTCGATAGTTTTCAACAGATTAATGGCTTCTTCAAGGGAATAATCTTTGTTTTGGTCGACTTTTTTATAATTGTTTTCTACCCTTTTCGAGACTTTCATATAGCTGAATCCTCTATTCTTTGATCGTAATGCCCATGCTGCGGGCCGTTCCTTTTATCATTTCCATTGCGCATTCAACAGTGTGTGCATTCAGATCGGGCATTTTTAATTCGGCGATTTCCCTGACCTGATTCAAATCTACTGAACCAACTTTACTTTTATTAGGTTCGCCTGATGCTTTATCCAATTTTGCTGCTTTCTTGAGAAGTACTGCCGCCGGTGGTGTTTTGGTTATAAATGAGAAAGACCGGTCAGCAAAAACTGTGATTACGACCGGGATAATTAATCCCGTTTTAGCCTGAGTTCTCGCATTGAACGCTTTACAAAATTCAACGATATTTACACCATGCTGACCCAATGCCGGACCAACTGGAGGAGAGGGATTGGCCTTCCCTGCTTCAATATGTAGTTTGATTAACGCCGCAACCTTTTTTGCCATAATATCACCTATTTCTCCAATTCAACCTGTAAAAAGTCTAATTCTACCGGTGTTGGACGGCCAAAAATACTAACCGTCACTTTCAATTTTTGTTTATCCTCGTTGATTTCCTGGACGACTCCCCTGAAATCAATAAACGGACCATCAACCACTTTTACCGGATCACCCATCATGAAGGGTGTAGCCATGATTTCACGACCGTCTTTTTTCTCGACCTCACCCATTACCCGTTTAATTTCTTCAGGTTTTAAAGGAAGGGGGTTTCCTTTCGCTCCGACAAACGACATAACTCCGGGAATATTTTCAACAAGATATTGAGATTCTTTTGTAATTTTCATATTGACCAGTACGTAACCCGGAAAAAAGACTTTATTACGTACCCGTTTTTTCCCTTCCCGCATCTCCATGATATTTTCCGAAGGTACCAATACTTCCGGAATCATCTCCTTCATGCCGGTGTGTTCCGCCTCCAGAAGAATCGTCTCCCTTACTTTCTTTTCTTTACCTGAATAACACTTAAGAACGTACCAATCCATGATCACTCTATAATATTACATTTACAAGTTTAGATAAAATTAAATCAACGAGAAAAAGAAATACAGACAAAATCAGCGACAGCATCAGAACCACAATAGTGGATCCCTTTAACTCCTGCCATGTCGGCCATGACACCTTTTTCATTTCAAACACAACGCCGTCAATAAAATTCTGAATCTTTTTAAACATTTCCACTTCCCCTATCTTGTAAAATATCTGGAAAGATGTGAATTACCAATTTCATAGCAGGTGAGGCAGGAATCGAACCCGCAACCCCTGGTTTTGGAGACCAGTGCTCTACCAATTGAGCTACTCACCTGTAAAGACATCTATCTGGTTTCCTTATGCATGGTATGTTTCTTACACCAACGACAGTATTTTTTATACTCTACGCGCGAGGGATGCAGTTTTTTATTCTTATCAGTCGTATAATTGCGACGTTTACAGATATTACATTCCAGCGTAATAATTTCTCGCATTGTTTAACCCTTTGTGACTACTCTAAGATTTCCGTTACAACGCCAGCGCCGACCGTGCGACCACCTTCACGAATCGCAAAACGTAATTCCCTCTCCATCGCTATCGGCGTGATCAATTCTATCGTCACCGTGACATTATCCCCGGGCATTACCATGTCTATTCCTTCCGGTAATTCAACTATACCGGTTACATCAGTTGTCCGAAAATAAAACTGCGGACGGTAACCCTTGAAGAACGGAGTATGACGACCACCCTCTTCTTTCTTCAATACGTATACTTCACCTTTGAACTTCGTATGGGGCGTTATACTGCCCGGCTTGGAGGCTACCATCCCGCGCTGTAACCACTCTTTATCTATACCGCGTAGCAATAAACCAACATTGTCTCCGGCTTCACCGCGATCCAGAATCTTGCGGAACATCTCTACGCCGGTGACTACTGTCTTCTTATGACCACCCATTCCGATTAATTCAACTTCTTCACCAATCTTGACAACACCGCGTTCAATTCTGCCGGTGCCTACCGTTCCTCGACCGGTAATCGAAAATACATCTTCTACCGGCATTAAGAACGGTTTGTCTATATCACGTTCCGGGATCGGAATATAGGCGTCAACCGCTTCAATCAATTCCGTAACGCATTTGGTCTTCCCGGGATCATCCGGATTATTCAACGCTTCCAATGCGCTGCCGCGTATAATCGGTATCTCATCACCGGGAAAATTGTATTTGTTCAACAAATCCCTTAATTCCATCTCTACCAACTCTAACAACTCCGGATCATCTACCATATCAGTCTTGTTCATAAATACTACAATCGACGGCACATTTACCTGACGCGCAAGCAGTACATGCTCGCGTGTCTGGGGCATCGGACCATCAAAAGCGCTTACAACCAAGATTGCTCCATCCATCTGAGCCGCGCCCGTTATCATGTTCTTGATGTAATCGGCATGTCCCGGACAGTCTACATGTGCATAATGACGATTCACTGACTCATACTCCACGTGCGCTGTATTAATCGTTATGCCTCGTTCCCT
>JAHIOG010000123.1 GCA_018895675.1 bacterium | reverse complement strand
GCTGGTTCGATAGGTGCTATGGGCTGCTTTTCCTTTTTCCCCAGTAAAAATCTGGGAGGCATCGGCGACGGTGGTATGGTAACGACGAATGACGAACAAGTAGCGGAGAAATTGATCAAATTGCGCAATCATGGTTCTCACCCGAAGTATTATCATGCCTTGATTGGCGGTAATTTCCGGCTGGATCCCATTCAAGCGGCAGTATTATTGGTAAAATTAAAGCATCTGGATACCTGGCATGCCGGTCGGCAGAAAAACGCCGAATTTTATGACGAGCATTTCACTGTTGCAACGATAAAGAAACCGGTCATTGCGTACCGGCGGGATTACCACATATACAATCAGTATATTCTGTCCGTCCCGGAAAAACGGGATGAACTGCGCAAGTATCTTGCTGCCAATAATGTCGGTCACGAGGTTTACTACCCGGTACCTTTTCATCTGCAGGAATGTTTCCGTTACCTGGGATATAAGAAAGGCGATTTTCCCAATAGCGAATATGCCTCTGAACATACCATTGCTCTGCCGATCTACCCGGAACTGACAGATGAGATGAAAGCCTATGTGGTAGAGAAAGTTGAAGAGTTTTACGTGTAATAGGTATACGGTATTAGGAGGACAAAGTTGCACTCTGAAATAAAGGATAGCGACATTATTAAAGAACCGAATGTGGCCTATAGTTCGGATAGAGATTTTACTTCTTTAATTGCATGGAAGAAGTGTAGAGAATTGAAAAAATATTTTTACAGCAGAGTATTGAACTGTTTACCCAATGAAGAGAAATATAATCTTGACTTACAGATAAGAAGAGCAGCAATAAGTTCAACGGCGAATATAGCCTGCCCTGTGGAATAATTCTTGTATTATGTATATGTTATTCGAAGTGAAAAAGACTTGAAATTATATATTGGATTTACCAGGTATTTAAAGAAAAGAATAATTGAACATAATAGTGGAAAAGTCGAATCAACTAAGAGAAGAGCGCCATTTGAATTAGTTTATTATGAGGCTTGTAGAAATCAGTATGATGCTATACAAAGAGAAAAATACTTGAAAACAACATATGGACATCGGTATTTATATAACAGGCTAAAAAATGATTTTTCATAGTATTAATCCATAGGGCTCGCCCCCTGGAGTAGTGCAAAATATACAATATTGGTTATGAATTGTTAAAAAATATTCCACAGGGCAAGAAGGATACGGAAGATTTTACTATAAAGAAGGAATACAATTTTATCGAATATCAAGAGCATCTGTTTACGAGCTGAAAGATCATCTCATCTCGTGTTTTGACCTCAAATTTATTGATAAAAATATTTATGATGACGGTCTAATAATTATTGAAGATGCTAAAAAATTAATAAATGGATATATTAACTTTGTTAAGAAGCAGCAGGTTATTGATAAAAAGATGAAACATTCATAACAAATACCATCCATATACCTTATCCCATATACCTCTTTTCCCTATATCTCTCATTGCTCATATCAGACACAATAAAACAATGAAAGTGAACATATATGAAAAGTGACAACAACTTCTTCGTACATGAAAGCAGCTACGTTGATGATAACGTCGAAATTGGCGAAGGAACAAGAATCTGGCACTTTTGCCATATTCAATCGGGATCGAAGATCGGCAGAAAAGTATCCATCGGACAGAATGTTAATGTGGGCAGTAACGTCACCATTGGCAATTTTGTTAAGATTCAGAATAATGTATCGGTCTATGAGGGTGTTACACTGGAAGATTATGTTTTCTGTGGACCATCTATGGTATTTACAAATGTGATTGATCCGCGCTGCAAATATCCCCAACGTGGCTCGGAATTTTATCACAAGACCCTGGTCAAAGAAGGCGCCTCCATTGGTGCAAACGCCGTGATTGTCTGCGGCAATACAGTTGGGAAGCATGCGTTCATCGGGGCGGGGGCGGTGGTTACTAAAGATGTTCCCGATTTTGCCCTGATGGTGGGTGTGCCAGCCCGGCAAAAAGGCTGGGCCTGTGAATGCGGAGAGATTTTACCGAAATTCGATAAAGAGGTAAAGTGCCCACGCTGTGGGATAGAATATCGTATGGATGTAGGTAAACTAATTGCCGTATAACTGATATAAAGTTAGTTGTAAAGTAGTTGGTAAAGTGGTTGTAAAGTGGTTGTAAAGTGGTTGTACGGTGGTTGTATATTTGTTGTTGGGATGGGAATAGGTGAGATATCATTGGAAAGATCTCATCGAAGATTCCCTTTGGGAGAAGTTTGGCAATTAAGTCATCAAATGGTTCTAGACATTTATAAGATGATTTCTTCATTTTCATCTGAAGAAAAATACTCCTTATGTGATCAGATAAAAAGAGCCGCTATCTCGATTCCTAATAATATCGTTGAAGGCCATTCGAAGAACAGCAAAAAAGATTTTATCCGGTATTTATATATTTCACGCGGTTCATTAGAAGAACTTCGATACCTATTATTTCTCTCATCGGATTTAAAATTTATCCCTGAAAATGAATATCTTGAATACGAGAAACGATTAACAATCATCAGTGTGAAACTCAATAACCTGATCCATTCCCTCAAATCGTAAACTATCATACAACAATCATACAACCATTATATAACAACAATACAACAACAATAAAAACCATTATACAATCAACTAATCCCAACCAAACTAGAAACGGTTTTAAGATTATGAAAAACATTGCATTAGTCGGTTGCGGTCGTATTTCCGGGAAACACCTGGAATCTATCAGTCAATTAAGAAATGACCTGAAACTGGTCGCTGTTTGTGATATTGTTAAAGAGCGCGCCAAAGTTGCTGGTGAAAAGTACGGTGTGGACTGGTACACAGATTACCAGAAAATGTTAGAGCGTGACGATATCGCCGTAGTATCAATCTGCACACCGAGCGGTTTGCATCCGGAACACGGGATCGCAGCTGCCAGACACGGTATCCATGTCGTATCGGAAAAACCGATGGCGATTACTCTGGAAGGAGCAGATCAGCTGATCCGTACCTGCGATCAGGAAAAAGTACAACTCTTTGTCGTTAAACAGAATCGTCTGAACACAACAATGCAGCTGTTGAAGCGAGCTGTGGATAAAAACCGTTTCGGCAAGATTTACATGATCCAGTCCAATGTTTTCTGGCAACGTCCTCAGATTTATTACGATATGGCGAAATGGCGCGGCACCTGGGAATTTGACGGCGGGTCCTTCATGAACCAGGCAAGTCACTATGTCGATGCTGTTCAGTGGCTGATCGGTCCGGTTGAATCGGTTATGGCGGAAACCGCAACAATGGCGCGTCATATTGAGACTGAAGATACCGGTTCGGCAATATTGAAATTCCGTAACGGTGTCATCGGCACGATTAACGTAACCATGCTGACCTATCCCAAGAATTTTGAAGGATCGATTACTGTTCTGGGTGAGAAGGGAACCGTAAAAGTTGGCGGCGTTGCCGTTAACTATATCGATATATGGGAATTCGAAGAGTATGATGATGATGACCGGTTAATAGAAGAGTCCAATTACAATCCGCCGAATATCTATGGCTTAGGACATCTGCCGTATTATCAAAATGTCATTGCGGCGTTAAAAGGAGAAACCG
>JAHIOG010000122.1 GCA_018895675.1 bacterium | reverse complement strand
TAGATGGATTTTTTGAATAAGCGTGAGTTTTTGAGACGACTTGAGTTAAGGGCGATATTATCCGACTTAACTCAAGCCTGCCGGGGAAGGTCCAATGATTGAAATAATGTTTTTAAATTGGCATGCGATAGATTTTTTGAATAAGCGAGAGTTTTTGAGACGACTTGAGTTAAGAGCGAGAGTGATCCGACTTAACTCAAGCCTGCCGGAGGAGTTTGATGATTGAAATAATGTTCTTAAATTGGCATGCGATGGATTTTTTGAATATGTGAGAATATTTGAGACGACTTGAGTTAAGGGCGATATGATTCGACTTAACCCAAGCCTGCCGGGGAAGGTCCGGCGATTGAGTTCATGGTTTGAAGTCGGCGTTAGATGGATTTTTTGAATATGCGAGAATATTTGAGACGACTTGAGTTAAGGGCGATAGTGATCCGACTTAACTCAAGCCTGCCGGAGGAGTTTGGAGAGCAGGTTTATGCTTTTTGAGATGGCAGACTTAAGTCAAGTCTCGGGAAAACCTGCCGGGGAAGATACGGCGATTGAGTTGATGTTTTTTAAAAACAGCAGGCTTAAGTCAAGTCTTAGCAAGTGGAATAAAAAGAGAGTGGATATGAAAAAACTAGCATTTCTGTTACCGATCGGTTCGTTGCGTCAGGGATTAATTATGGAGCGCCCCGATTGATAAAAACGGATGGCTCAAACCTTATTTAAAAATTAAAAATCCTGTTTTATTTTTAGATACTATTGAGTAATTTGGAACGTTGAAAATAGATTAGAAAAAGGGAGGGCGCTCCAATTAGTAAAAATAGTATGTTAGACAATAAAAAGAATGTCTTTTTGATTCCCCCAGAGTTAAATGAAATTGAAATTTCAAAAATATTTTTATTTTTACAAAGTGAAAAATCAAACCTACTTATTTCATATAAAAAACTAATTTCAAATTTTAAAACCCTTGGAAATATTAGTAATAAATCACTTTACGAACTTGAGTTATATAGAGGAATTGGTAAAAAGGCTTTGTTCTATTTAAGAAAATGGTATGACGGTTTATTTGTCGGAAAATTTAAAGATATGCCCATATTGTTATCTAACACAATAAAATGCAGCCCCCTTTGTCATGAATTTCTCTTAAAACACGATATAAAAAAAATAGACGAACTTACACGTTTAGATATGATACCATTAGAGGAACATACTTATGATGATAAACTCGCAATTCTTGAACTTCGAACACTGTATTATAGTAAAAAGAATCACGTTATTACAAGCAAAATCAATACCTTCAAATCCAAAAATATTAATTTAATTCGCGACATTGATTGCTACTTGTCAGGAAACTACATCTCAGATTTTGAGAAACAAATCGCTCAATGTCGATATAATATTAATAATGGAAAAACAAGTCTTAAAGAAGTTGGAGAATTATTTAATCTGACTGGAGAACGTGTTAGACAAATATTAAGAGATAAAATAATAGCGCCATATAGTACATTTTTTATTATTAATCATCAATATTATCATCGGTATTTTCTTAACTTGATAAAAAACACACTAAAGCCCATAGAATTTTCAGATATATCCAGTTTAGAATATAACTGCGAATTTCAAAGCAACCTATATCTGGGTTTTTTATCGGATGTTTTTGAAAATATACCGTTTGTAAATTTTCTTCCATTTGAGCAAAATTCGGATGTTTTAAAGATAAATTCGACACTTTTCAAAAAAGCAAAAGTCCCATACAACCTTGATTTTTTCAATTATATCCAAAATATGACCGTTAACAATCAACTATTACACTTTTTATCGGTGTTTAGTTCAAAAAGACTTATTTTAAATGATAAAAATAATACAACATATTTAAACAAACGTCATTATAATTTTCATGAATGTGCTATGTATATCTTAAAAAACAGTGTTAAACCAATAAGCATCAATGATATTTACAAACAACTTTCAAATTTGCCCTTAAATAATAAAGAACGTTTAAAAATGGTATTTGCTCGACCTATTAAACGAAAATCTATGTTCGCATATATGTTAAGGTATAAAGATATTTTTAGAATTGACCGGCATTTATGGGGTTTGGAGAAGCATTTATCGTATCCCAGAGAACTATGGTTTGAGTTGCAAGAATTTTGTCAAAATGAATTGAAAAATATTGGACATCAAATGCATGTCCGTGATTTATATTTAAAAGCGATTAAAAAATTTCCAAAGTTAAATAGCAAATATGAATTGGCTGAAATATTAAAGAGAGATAACAACATTCAAAATTTAGGATTTTATACTTACAATTTAGCATCGACAGGGCAAAATGTAAGGCTTACTTTAGAAAAAACAGTTAGAACTATTTTTAATATTAATAAAAACCCAATACACGGCAATAAACTATATCAAGAAATTATAAAACACCGTTCTTGTAGGCTTCAAAGCCTTCGCACATTGGCAAAACAATTGGATATTTTAAAAATATACCGTCCAAATTATTTCGGGCTAATTGAATATGACAATTTTAATAAAGAGTATTTAAGTAGAAATATAAATTTTCTTCTAAGTTATGTTAAATATCGCAAGAAAGATGCTACCCTAATATCTGATATTATCGATGAACTTGAAACAGATTTATCACAACTTGATTTTATTAATATTATTAAAACAATTCCTGATATTATTATTGCTGAATCGGAAGATCCGGTAAATGCAACCTACATAATTTATAAGAAATGGAGTATTAAGAGAGTTATCATTACAATTCTTGCAAGCACAAAAAAATCATATTCCTGTGATGAATTACAGATTTTAATAAAAAGTATTACAAATAAGAGTTTTAAACCTGCTAAAATTCGTTATGAAGTTGAGAATGATATTAGAATAACAAAAATGAATGATGGCTCATATAAGTATAACTCGATATCAGGGGATTTCAAACCGGCAACTATTTATAGAGATTAGAAAAGGGGGGAAGTGTGCCCCAATTCAAAATCTATCGAAATATCCTTACTTTATAAATTTCCTTTAAACCAATAATACAGGCATCTATTGTGCCTAAATTATTTGGTTATCCGCTAATCGGAATTATAGGCTTCCTTCTTGCCAGCGTTTTAAGGCTGAAATTGATCTGGGATATATTCCGTAATCGCAAATCTTAATTCGGTCTGATGACGCGTTGCTTTTTACCCACTTTTGCAAACTGCTCCAGACAAAAATCCAGCTGTTCGCGGGTATGGGTAGCCATATAACTGGTGCGCAGCAGAGAACGATCTGACGGAACAGCAGGGGAGATGATAGGATTGGTATAAACGCCGGCGTCCAGTAAATCCCGCCAAACGGAAAAGGTCTTCATTTCATCGCCAATAATAACCGGAATTACAGGCGTGGAACTATTGCCAATATTAAATCCCAATAGGCTTAGTTCCTTTTTCATATGATTGGCATTATTCCATAATTGCGCTCGTCGCTCCGGTTCCCTGATGATAATTTCCAGGGCTTTCAAAACAGTGGCGGTATTGGCAGGCGGCAGTCCCGCCGTAAAAATAATCGTCCGTGTATGATGTTTCAAATAGTCTATCACCGGTTCTTCTCCGGCAATAAACCCACCAATGCCGGCGAGTGATTTACTAAAGGTCCCCATAATCAAATCTACTTTGTCTGTAAGATTATAATGAGCCGCGGTTCCATCGCCGTTTGGTCCAAGAACGCCGAGAGAGTGAGCATCGTCTATCATAATACGAGCACCATATTTACGTGCAATTTTAACCATTTCCGGTAACTTGACAATATCTCCTTCCATGCTGAAAATGCCGTCGGATACGATAAGCCGACCGTATTCTTTAGGAGTAGATATTAATTTATCCTCTAATTGATTCATATCGTTATGCCCGAAAACCAGTACAGGCGCTTTGGAAAATCTTGCGCCATCCACGATAGAAGCGTGATTCATTTCGTCACTGAAAATCGCATCTTTCTCATCGGTAATAGTGGAAATAACGCCCAGATTAACGGCAAAGCCCGTGGAAAATACAAGAGCTTTTTCCTTGCCGACAAACGACGCCAATCTTTCTTCCAATTGGTTATGTAAATAAATGTTGCCGTTTAATAGTCGGCTGCCCGTCAGACCGGAGCCGTACTTTTTTAATGCCCGGACTCCTGCTTCGATCACTTCCGGATGATGAGTGAGCCCTAAATAATTGTTTGAGCCAAGCATAATTGCTTTTTTATTACCTATCAGAACATTAGTTCCCTCGGTTTCCCGGATGTCGAGGTAGTAAGGATAATAGCCGAAGGCTTTTGCCGTTTTAGCGCGTGTAAATTTATATGTTTTATTAAACACATCTTTATATTTATCGGTAAAATACTTTTTTGTCCAGGTATATTTCTGTTTCACGACGCCTTTTAATTCTACAAACATAAGAAATTTCCTTTCATTAAGAATTCAATATCTTCGGTTTAATAATTCCCTGATCTTTCGGTTAATACAATTGCTTGATATAACATCGTCTTCTTTTATGTTGTCGATGCGTAAAGTGTTTCCATTGTGCCTGAACTTTAAAGTTGGTTTCCAGTTCCGGATTAGTCTCGGCTGAAACGATATTTTTATTTATAAATATTTTGTTAAGTTCGTTGAAAATGATAGAATTCACACCTTTTCCCTGAAGGTCGGGGCGAACACCGATGAGGTATAAATCTATTTGCTTATTATTTTTCATTGCCATTAACAGATGAATAAATCCGACCGGAAAAAGTCTTCCTTTTGATTTTTGCAGAGCTTTTGACAGAGAAGGCATGGTAATCCCGAATGCGGCTACTCTGTCATTACTGTCGAGTATCATGGAGATATAATCGGGACGAATGAACCCGAAATACTGTTTAATGTAGAGATCAACCTGCTTTTCCGATAGTGGCACAACTCCGTAAAGGTCTTTATATGTTTCGTCTAATACCTTGAACATATCTTTGGCGTAGGGCAGCAGCTCTTTTGACTTTTTTACTTTTAATACCCTGAGATTATTTCTTTCCAGGGCAATATTAGCGACTCTATCTATTTTTT
>JAHIOG010000121.1 GCA_018895675.1 bacterium | reverse complement strand
GTTTTTTTATAAATAATTATGTCGTTAAACTACCCACTCGATTGGGAGAAGAGCCTTTTAATTTATTCATGATTCTACTCCTACTCGTTATCTTCCGAAAGATCAATTAATCCTTTTATCGAACCGGAAAGCTGAATTGTCAATGAGTCATTTTTGAACAATCGTGTCGGTTTCGGATTTCCGTCTGAATCCAGATTGCTTAAAAGTTTTACACGGGTTTTGATATATAGTGAATCCTGAAACAGGTTGAATTTGCCATCATCGATTAGAATGGTTTCTTCATAAACTGAATCCGGTAAGAGATGAAATATAGCAATCGTATCGGGCTCTATCAATGGATCATTTTCAAAATATAGTGTATCTTTTGCCGCCAGAACCTGTAGAATTCCTTTGAATTCAAACTGATTATCTAAAAGCGCATAAAGGGTAATCTCTTCGAGTTCTTCGGGTATTTCCTCTTTAACCAGGCTCGGTTCAATATCGATTGTGGCGTCATCGGTAATTTCAAATGACATGGGAATCGAAATATTCATCGTACCCTGAATATATTGGTCAACGGATACATATCCTGAACCGCCCACTGAAGCGCTTCCAGAAGCAATAATCCGGTTTGGTTTAATATTTATAAGAGCCGACGCATTAGGAATTTGAACGATCGGATTATCAATGATATTCTGGTGAACAGTAGATTCGACTGTTTCACCACTTTCATTGGAAGAAACCAGTGTCAAATCGAGAATAACCGGCACGCCAATATTGGAATCGAATTCGATCTGGATTTCAACATCGTTCAAATTGATACCGTCTAATTCCTCCGGCAATGCTGTAATCTCCTGATCAACGGAATCAATCGAAACATTAACGGTATCAATATAACCGGACACGGACTCAAAAGATAAATTCACAAGATCAACATTTACATCAATCTCATTCCCGAAACTCAAAGTCATTTCCTGATCAGAAGGAATACTGACCGTTGATGTATAATGTATTTCCTGGTTAGTTGTTATTTCCGTTAAAGGAATCATTATTTTATAATCATCCAACGGAATCGACTCAATTACCGGGTCACTGCTGTTACTCAAATTGATTGTATGCTGTAATGGCGCATTTGTAGTTTTAGTGATAATTTCATCGACACTGAAATTCACAACTGCTACTGCTCCGATATTGTTCACAATTGTTAATATTAATTCACCGGTATTGAATAATGCCTCCTCGATCTTCGTTTCTTCTTCCAGCACGATAGTATTATTATCAACGATCGCATCTTGATTGAAATATCCGGTCACTGACGAAAACGCCAATTCCGAAACCAGGATTTCTACAGAAATATTGCCCTGTAAATCGTAGGAAGATATTACTCCTGAAGGAATTACAACATCTGAATTATAGGTAATATTTTGATTAAAACTATCTGCGGAAACATCAATCGTATTAGGATGCAATACATAACCGGCAAGATCGATTTGAATAATTGTCGTATTTGGTTCGGGTAACAGATCTCTCGTTATATCAATCGGATTTGAAGACTGATCGATGAATTCCGGTATAACTATCGACAATTGCGGCACATTAGACTCTGAGAGATTAATATTATTCCTAATTGTGATATTCATTGTCCCGCTTGAAATAGTCGCTGTGGTGATTTTCGAATCCGTGGTAATATCGATTTCACCGGATTCTATGATCGGATCCTGAGCGACAATTCCTTCAAATTCCGAAAATGTTATCTGTTCTCCGGGAGCTGAACCGTAAATGGAAATGTTAACGGTCACACCGTCATTTTCCGAAATTTCTACCTTGTCCTGATCCGTATCCTGAGTAATAATATGATAGCTGTAATCCACTTTTTGATCATTTACATCCATTATTAAAAATTCGTCATTTAACAAATATATAGGGTTCGAGGACTGCTTTGCAGTCAATGGTATAATCTGTGTAAACGCCTGAATACCATCTGCATCGGATATATCAATTGAAGTAATAGTTAACTCCAGATTGGCGTTAACCGGTAAATTATTTACAATATCGACAACCAAAGAACCATTTAATATTTTAGCTCTCTGAACTTTGTTATCTGAATCGGCTAAAGTAATCGCATCGGTTGTATCGATTGTCTGTTCCGGAATAATCGCCTCAGCCGAGGTCACTTCAAGATTTTTTGCTTGAACCTCTACCACAAAACTTGAATTACGGGATGTTGAATTATTTGTTATATTAGCATCTCCAGATCCGGCGACAACTCCCGTAATCTGAACAATAATATTGCCGGGTAATAATTTGCCTGCTAATGAAATTGTTTTTTCTGCGGATTCACCCGGATTAATACCGGTAGTCCAGGTAACTTTAGCGCTATCATCACCGTCACTGCCGTAAATAATCGTACTATCGGATTCTAACAGCCTCACTGTGATTGGAGCGCCCAGTTCAAGAACAAGATCGTTAGAAATTGTAATGGCGAGTAGACCATCCGAAAAATCCGCATTATTAAATTCATCAAAATTGACGGTTCGGTAAATAGTCGGAGCTTCAGTATATTGCAGTACTACAGTTTCATCTCCCTCATTGACACCGCTTAAATCAATTAATTCCGTAAGCAGTACCGGATCAGTTTCTGTAGGATCGGTATCATTCAGAGTAATTTTCCCCAACAAGGAAGCCACTGACTGATTTACCGGATCTACTCCGACGGGATCCATCTGGGATGAATATTGCTTACTTTTTTCCTCTACATTCACGTCTTCGACGGATTGTGTAAAAGACTGTTGGATATCATCGATATTCAACTGATCGCCGATCTCGACTTTTTCAATTTCTATTTGATCCTGATAGGCAAAGATTGAATCGCCATCCGTACCGTAGGGAATTCCTACAAAAAGTGAATCTTCTAATAATTCGTCAATAGTAATTGTCTCTTTCACTAAGGGCACCTCTATGGTCACGCTCCAGGAAGGGAGATCGGATTTTTCAGGAATTTTCATAACACAAGAGGTTACCAATAAGAGAATACTAAGAAATAAAACTAACACAACTCTTTTCATAATCACACCTTTCAATATTTTGAATAACTGAAACATTTGGTAGTATAATTGAATTTAGCTTACGTAGCTGTGACCTACCTCACATCTCTTAAACATTAAATGGATAGAGGAAATACCCCAGATGTTGGTACTCTACTATCAGGATAAATCTTAAGCGGGACTGTTATGGTCAATACAAATACACTCATGGATTAAGAACAGTATAAAATATAACCGGAATATGAAGATGTTGTTTAACGCACTTTCCTGATTTCAGACGCAACTCCTTCCGGATCGAGACCAACATTTTTTAATAATACATCTCTTGGCCCATGTTCAATAAATTTATCGGGCAATCCAAGAGATTTTATATTCACTTTCCATCTATTTTTAGATACGATACTATTAATTATATTGCCAAACCCGCCGGCGAGACTATTCTCTTCGATCGTTATGATAGTCGAATGATTTTCAACAATTTTCTTCAGATAGGTTTTATCAATTGGTTTGATGAATTGGGCATGAATTAACGTCGGTGAAATGGATTCCTCTTCTACAATTCCGATAGCCTTTTCAGCCACATTAGTCATTGTACCAACAGATAATATAGCAATATCTTTGCCTTCACGAATCTTAATCCAGCTGCCTATATCTAAAACTTCTGGTTTAAGATTCTCACTGAATTCCACACAGGAATCCTTCGGATATCGAATTACAAAAGGATTTTTATCCTGGGCAAGCGACGTAAATAGTAAATCCCGTAATTCATTGCCATTCCGGGGCGCTGCAATGATCATATCTGGAATCATGCTCATATAACTCAAATCAAATGTGCCGTGATGAGTCGGTCCGTCTTCTCCCACAAGTCCCGCTCTGTCCATAACAAAAACCACCGGCAATTTTTGGAGAGCAATATCATGTATGATCTGGTCAAATGATCGCTGAAGAAATGTCGAGTAAATCGCCACTACAGGACGATAACCTCCAACGGCTAATCCACCCGCAAAAGTAACCGCGTGTCCTTCTGCAATTCCAACATCGAAATAGTTCTCCGGGAACTTCCTACGGTACTCAACAAGTCCCGTCCCGTCACACATCGCTGCTGTGATAAAAACTGCTTTTTTATTCTTTTCCCCTATTTCACAAGCGATTTTTCCGAATGCTTCTAAGAACGGAGGCGCTATACTTTCTTCTTTTTCCACAGACGGTTCAATCGGACCAACTCCATGATATTTAGTGGGATCGTTTTCCGCAATTGCCAACCCTCTGCCCTTTTGTGTAATAACATGCAAAAGAACAGGATAATTAAGGTTTTTAATGTTTTGCAGCGTTGATATCATCTGACTCATGTTGTGACCATCAACCGGTCCGTAATATCTGAATCCGAATTCTTCAAACAGAATTCCGGGCGCAATAAAATTCTTTAATGATTCTAGAGTTTTTCGCCCTAATTTCCGTATCGTGCCGGCGCCTTTGGGTAATAACGCCAGTGAATTCCAGACCTGATTTTTAACATTCAAATATTTCGGATTTGTAATAATCCGGGTTAAATATTGACTCAAAGCGCCAACATTGCGGGAAATGGACATTTCATTGTCATTTAAAACAACTAAAAATTGTCCTTTTACATTACAGATATTATTCAATCCCTCAAGCGCCAAGCCGCCGGTCAGAGCCCCATCTCCAATGATCGCAACAACCCGGTTTTTCAATCCTTTCAAATCCCTGGCGACCGCCAAGCCCACCGCCGCGGAAATTGATGTGCTGGCATGTCCGGCGCCAAATGCATCATACTCACTTTCGTGGATTTTGCAAAATCCGCTGATGCCTCCTAACTGTCTGATCCGCTTTATTTGCTCGCGGCGCCCCGTCAGAATTTTATGGCCATACGCCTGATGTCCAACGTCCCAGACAAGTTTGTCGTCAGGAGTATTATAAACATAATGTAACGCTATCGTCAGTTCAATAACACCCAGGCTGGGCGCCAGATGTCCGCCGGTTTTTTTTATTGTTTCAATGATGTAATGTCGTAATTCAGAGCTCAGAGTAGTCAACTCAGTCTGATCTAATTTTTTAATATCATCCGGGGATTCAATTTTAGTTAAAATTTTATAATCAATATCTTTTTGTATCGGATCAAGCATAATTCATTATTTCCGTATAAGTTGTTTAATAAAGTAGCTATGAATGCGCGGATCATCTGTCAATTCGGGATGAAATGTTGAAAGGAGAATATTTTTATATTGGACGAATGCGATTTCGCCATTTATCGTACCTAAAACCTTCACTTCTTTACCTGGTTGTCGTAATTTGGGAGCACGAATGAAAACCGCGTTAAACGGCTTCTTATCAAAGCTCAGATCAACAGATGCGATAAATGATTCCACCTGTCTGCCGTATGCATTTCGTTGAGTATTGATTGGGACACGATTAAGCGTTTGAATACGGGGATCATCGGAATTTCTCGATAATAATATCGCTCCCGCACAGGTTCCGAACATCGGGCGATTATATTTTTGAATACACTCACGGAGTTTCATTTCATCCAGAAGCTTTGATATTGTTGTCGATTCGCCTCCCGGCAGAATTAATCCGTCGCAGTTATCAATCTCGTTTGGATATCGGATTTGCATCGTCTGTACGCCGAGTTTATCAAGCATAGCAATATGCCTGGCAAATGCCCCTTGAAGTCCGAGAACACCGATTGTAGTAGATTTAAAATTCATTTTAAATGATAATAAAACCGATTACTTCACCAGCCGCGCTTCGCCAGGCGTTCCTCTTCCGGGATGGAAGCAATATCCAGCCCTTTCATGGCATCTTTCAATCCCATTGAAACTTCAGCCAGTTTTTCAGGATCGTTATAATAGGTCGTTGCCAGAACAATCGCTTTCGCACGATCTGCCGGATCCTCCGATTTAAATATACCTGATCCAACGAAGACAGTCTCCGCGCCTAATTGCATCATCAAAGCCGCATCGGCGGGAGTCGCCACGCCGCCGGCTGCAAAATTCGGAACCGGCAGTTTCCCTGTTTTCGCTACTTGCCGGACGATTTCGAATGGCGCGCCCATTTCCTTGGCTGCCGCCATTAATTCATCATCCCGCAGTGTCGTTAACCTGTGAATATCCTTTTGGACCCGGCGCATATGACGGACGGCTTCCACGATATTCCCACTGCCCGCCTCACCTTTTGTTCTGATCAATGCAGCGCCTTCGCCGATTCTTCTCAGGGCTTCACCCAAATCGCGGCAACCGCAAACAAAGGGCACTTTAAAATCATGTTTCCAGATATGATTCTCTTCATCGGCAGGGGTTAATACTTCACTCTCATCGATAAAATCAACTTTAAGGGCTTCTAAGATTTGCGCTTCAACAAAATGACCGATACGACATTTCGCCATAACCGGAATTGAGACAGTGCTCTGAATTGCTTTAATAACATTCGGGCCGGACATCCGTGCAATTCCACCATGTTCGCGTATATCTGCCGGAATTCGTTCAAGCGCCATTACCGCAACAGCGCCTGCATCTTCGGCGATCTTTGCCTGTTCAGGAGTGGTCACATCCATGATAACGCCTCCCTTAAGCATCTCCGCCAATCCGACTTTTACTTCAAAAGAACCTTTATCCATTGCAAATAACTCCTTTTATTCCATTACATAATTTACAGATTTATATCGGTAAATTATTTATTTTTTTCGCAACTTTTCTCACAATTTCATACGGTGTGGAAGCGCCGGCAGAAATTCCGACTGTTTGAGCATCTTTAAACCACCCTGATTGAATATCATCAGGTCCCTGTACCTGGTGGCTTCTGGGATTTAATCGTGATGAAATCAATGTTAATCGCTTTGTATTTGCGCTTGTGAAAGAACCCACAATTATCATAACGTCGCTACTTACAGCAAGTTCCTTGAGCTGAGACTGTCTGTCACGGGTTGGTGTACAGATTGTATTAATGATCCTTAAATCTTGAATTTTTGATATTAAAATGGTGATTATTTGATTTACATTTTCAACAAACTGGGTCGATTGAATCACGACGCCGGCTTTTTTGACAGGTTTCATTTTGAAAGCATCTTTTGCCGTCGCGATAACAATCGGATTCGATAACTGACTGGCAATCGCTTCTACCTCATCATGCCCGGAATCTCCGATTATTATAACAGTTCGTCCCTCGCTTTCAAGTAATTGTGAGGCTTTGAGAATCTCATTCACCAACGGACAGGTGGCATCGATAATCTTCAGTCCCCGTTCTCTGGCTTTTTTCCAAAATTCCTTGCGTGTGCCATGAGATCGAAACAACACCGGCATCCCTTGTGGAATATCATCAATATTCTGATAGATAACCACACCGCTGTTCTTGAGATCATCTATCACAATTTCATTATGAACAATATCGCCCAACATGGCGACTTTTCCATAAGTTTCGGCGGCGTCACGAGCCATATCTATTGCCCGTTTCACGCCGAAACAAAACCCGACATCTTTCGCAATTGTAATAGTTAGTGAATTCATTTGATTTTAGCTGATGTTATTTTCTTTTGGGCTTGATATTGACCCTTTTTATCGGCGTAAGATACTTTGCAATCATCGTCGCTCTCGAAGAACAATACCTGGCATAATCCTTCATTGGCATAGATTTTTACAGGAACAGGAGCTGTATTTGATATCGATATCGTCACGTATCCCTCCCACTCCGGTTCAAAAGGCGTGACATTTACGATAACTCCACAGCGCGCATATGTTGATTTGCCGGATGTCAGGGTGACTACATTCCTGGGAATCCGGAAATATTCAACGCTTCGCGCTAATACAAAACTGTTTGCCGGAATAGTACAGACATCCGCTATCACTGTTTCAAACAGTGAATCGTCAATATTTTTCGGATCGATTACGATGCCGGCTTTCTCTTTGAAAACCCTGAATTCATTAGCGATCCGCATATCATAGCCATACGCCGATATTCCAAACGAAATGACGCCCTTGCTGACCTGCCCTTTTTCAAATGGTTCGATCATTCTGTATTTTTCGCACATTTTTTCAATCCACCAATCCGGTCTTACACTCACGTC
>JAHIOG010000120.1 GCA_018895675.1 bacterium | reverse complement strand
GCTGACATAAGGCATTGTTCATTCACCCCGTGTAATATAAGATCGCTATGCATTTGTTAATCATAACGACATGATTATTACATGGGGTGAACCCCGTGTAATAGAAGATCGTTTTGCATTTGTCACTCATAAAAACATAATTATCTAACGGGGTAAATAGATTCGAGTAGTCCAGGCCCCATTTCTTTATGAACGGTTATACAGGCATCTAATATTATTTTTGATAGTCTGTTGTATTCTTCTCTTGTCATTTTTTTATTGTTCTTACCGCAGAGGCGCTAAGTTTTAATTTTTGTATAAATACATCATTGCGGTTTAGCGGTTATTTATTATTATTTCTCTTTGCGTCATAGCGTCTTAGCGGTTATTGTTTTTTTTTTCACCGATCCGTAGGTCACGAAGAACTCCTTTGGAGATATCCTTTGGATCAGAGGCGCTAAGTTTTAATTTTTATTTTTCTGTCTGTTGACAAGAATCGTCAAGATCTGATAATATCTTTTTAATGAATTTAACCATTTGAGGAAGATGTGTATTGCATACCGTATAGACTGTCTCGGCATCAATATCGAAATAGTGGTGTGTAATAATGTCCCTCATACCTTTAGCCTTTTTCCAATCGACCTCAGGATAATTTTGAAGAAGTTTACATTCAGTGATTTTATCAATTTGTTTTATCGCTTCTCCAATATTAATCAATTGCATACAAATGCTGTCAAGTTTTTCAAGGCCGGTATCATCTTTTAGAAAATCGTCGCTTGATTTTATCCCTTGAAACCTTTTCCGGATTTGATCAATCGCCCAAAGAATATTCTTTGAAATATCTTTCACCAGTTCCGAATCATACATAAATCGCGTCCCGGTCAATTCTCTTCTTTAAAGCGAGATTCATTTTCTCTCTTAACCTGACCACATCAACCCTGGTTCCAAACGCTTCTTCAAGATATTGTTTAATACCAATCAGGATAAATAAATCCGGTTCACTGACTTCAACTACAATATCGATATCACTTTCCTGTCTGGCAATATCTTTGGCATAACTTCCAAATAATCCGATACGCTTAATACCATATCTATTTTCCAGTTCAGGTTTATTCTGTCTGATAAATTTGACAATATTTTTTTTATTTAATTCCATATTAAATTGCTTTTTTTATTCTAAATAAGCTTGCGGTAGGAATGGTTCGGCAGTCTTCCCATTCAAAAGCCCAATACCAGTGGAATGTCAAAAGGTTTCTTTATTACATTTATTGCTTCAGGTAATTGACCTTGTGCTTCCAGTAATTTTTTTGCAACATTACGAGCAATTTCCAGGGTTTCGATTATTGTTCTGCCCTAAGCGACTAAGCCTTGAACTTCATCAGAAGTAGCAAGATATACTCCTTCTGGTAATTGCTTGATATGAATTTTGATTATTCTTTCCATCGTTTACCTTCTTTTTGTATATTTTAGTATCATATTTGGAAAAAGTTCCTTTTATTTTATCCCGGCAAGTCGAGATATAGATGATTGATTCGTTTGGTGTTGAATGTTGAGGCTCGGCGGATTATGCCGTGGACGATCCCGCCTCGAAGAGATCCCTTTGGGAAAGGGATGCCTCTGGCATGTAGGCTTTTTGGAGGAGAATCTGTTCTCGCTCCAAGGGAGTCCCTTCGGGACAAAGATCGCCCCGGTACATTCGTACCTCATTACCCCAGTACGCTCATACCCTGTTAAATATTGCTTTGCCCCGATACAGTCATCTTTTCTTACGGGGTTTACCCTGTTCACCCTGTTAGATATTTTCCAATTTATCCAGTTGTTGTTTTCTTTGTTGTTATCTCACAGGGTGAACAGGGTAAACCCCGTTTAATAGCTCATTTATTCATATTTTTGTTATATTCTTACTTGCTTATTTAACGGGGTAAACTTCGCTATCCCAAAGGGATCTCCTTGAGACGGGACAGGCGGGGCAGGCAAAGGACGCAATGAATTCTTTATCGATTATAATCATTTGTAAACATCGCCTCGAGGTCCAATATGATCCACATATACAATATGCTCACCTTCATCAATCCAAAAGATTATACGAATATTGCCGACCCGTATTCTGTGATACCCCTCCCAATTACCAATCATACTTTTAACGTTAGATAGATCAAGTGGATGTCTCTTTAACTGGCTAAGGATATTTTTTATTCTCTCCTTCTGTAATTTTGAAAGTTTCTTTAAATACCGGGCTGCCCGTCGGTGAACAATAACCCTATACATCAAATAGCATCCAAATCGATATAAGCATCCCTTCTATCGCTTTCACGGTCTTTACGAGCCTTTTTAAGGTCTTCTATAGCTTTTTTAGTTAAATCAAGACCTAAAAGATTCTCAATTTCCAGAAATTCCTTCCATGGTATAATTACCTCTTTTGGTCTACCGTGATCGTCTACGACGAGTTTTCTATGTATACTAATCATCTCTATCACCTCATAATTTTTATGTTTTCAATCTAAGATAAATATCAACAACCTATTTAGCAAGTTCATTAAAAGAGACCAGGCTTAACTTTGATATCTATGCCACCACTTCTTTTAAAAACCTTCTTAGGTTATAAACTGATTTACTACTTGTCCGACATAGCGAAGTGGAGATGGATTGACGATTTGGTATTTTGGACTTGTCTGGCCTGTCTGCGTCCGGCGGCTGCCGGACAGGCAGGCGAAACGAAGTGGGGCAGGTACTTCAAAGGAAACTTTTACATGGCTCTGTGCACCAAGGTTGTGTCGATCGAAGATTTCTTTGGAAAGACATCCCTTTCCCGCAGGGATCTCTTCGAGACGGGATAGATTTCATCAGGTACGGTTTTTTCTAATAAGCGGTTAAGATTACTTGAGTCCGTGAGATCACCGTAATGCAGGAATAATTTTTTGCCATATATCTCCTGATCATTAAACAGGTGGTCGATTCTACCAGTATTGAAGGAACTGCGGCGGCGGATGATGCCGTGGACGATGTAGCCTTTTTGTTTTTTCCCACCGCAGAGACGCTATGGCGCTAAGTTCTTTTATTATTTCCACCGCAAAGGCACAGAGACGCTAAGTTTCTTTATTTTTTTCCACCGCAGAGGCGCCCCGGTATATTCCCCGATCCCGATTCATCGGGAGGGCAAGCTGTACCTCATTACCCCAGTACGCTCATACCCTGTTAAATATTGCTTCGCCCCGATACAGTCATCTTTTCTTACGGGGTTCACCCCGTTTAATAGCTCATTTATTCATATTTTTGTTATATTCTTATTTGCTTATTTAACGGGGTAAACCCTG
>JAHIOG010000119.1 GCA_018895675.1 bacterium | reverse complement strand
GCAATGATTGAACAAATTAAAGTTGAAGGGTTGAAAAAATGAATGTCCTGCCCGCAACAGCGCCTAAAAAACATAAGTATCAATGAGTAACACAAACAATATTTTTTACATCACAACACCGATTTATTATGTTAATGATAAACCTCATATCGGTCACGCCTATACGACTATCCTTGCGGATGTTCTTTCCCGCTTTCACCGAGCACAGGGTGACGATGTCTTTTTCCTTACCGGAGTGGACGAACACGGTCAGAAAGTACAGCAAGCTGCTCTAAAAGCGGGTATTAAACCAAAAGATCACTGCGATCGTATGGTGATTCATTTTCAGAAAACCTGGGAAAAGCTTGAAATCACCAATGATTTCTTTATTCGTACTACCGATGATTATCACAAAAAAGCCGTCCAGAATGTTCTTCAGGATCTTTGTGACAAAGGTGAAATCTACGAACATGAATACGGCGGTTATTATTGCGTCGGATGCGAGAGGTTTTACACGGCTAAAGAACTGGTTGATGGCAAATGTCCGCAACATTTGAAAGAACCGGAATATATTAAGGAAAAGAATTATTTCTTCAGGATGAGCAAATACCAGGACTGGCTGATTGATTACATTCATCAGAATCCCGATTTTATTCAGCCCGAAAGTCGCAAAAACGAAGTTCTGGGGTTTTTAAAAAATAAACTGGAAGATTTGTGTATTTCACGTCCCAAATCCCGTCTGAGTTGGGGCATCGAGTTGCCTTTCAATAAAAACTATGTCACATATGTCTGGTTTGACGCATTGTTGAATTACGTAACGGCAATCGGCTATAAGCAAGATACGAAAAAATTCAATAAATGGTGGCCGGCGAATTATCATCTGATCGGGAAAGATATCGTCACAACTCATTGCGTCTACTGGCCGACAATGCTGCATGCTATCGGGATCCCCATGCCGAAGACTATTTTTGCCCACGGTTGGTGGATGGTTGACGAAACCAAAATGTCAAAGTCGTTGCGGAATATCGTCAAGCCACTTGATCTTATCGATAAATATGGCGTCGATCCGGTGCGCTACTTTCTTATCAGAGATATGGTATTGGGACAGGACGCTAATTTCACCGAAGATATGTTCATAAGGCGCTACAATTCCGATCTTGCAAATGACTTCGGTAATCTCGCAAGCCGGATTTCAACATTGATCCGAAAAAATTATGACAATTTAATTCCCCAGGAAGGCAAACCGGATGAAATCGATCAAGAAGTCCACAAAAATGCCGAATCACTCCCAATAAGCGTACATAAACTGATTAATGAATTTCGCCTTAATGAAGCTATTGAAACAGTTATCGCATTTGTTCGGTCCATTAATCGGTATATGGAGATACAACAGCCCTGGAAACTGGTCAAACAAGATAAAGGGAAAACCGGTACCGTGCTCTTTACGGCAGCTGAAGGTCTGCGCATTGCCGCAAAACTTCTCGAACCGGTCATGCCGGGAAAAATTGCAGACTTATTAGGCGCATTTCCTGTGCATTCAAATAAGCTAATCTGGGGTAATCTTAAAAGCGGTCAATCTTTAGGACAATTACCGATCCTTTTCCCTCGTGTTCAGATCAAGAAACTTGAGCATGAACCGAAAAAAGCAGATAATAAACCTTCAGAAAAAGATATTAACCTGGTTACGATTGATGACTTTACCAAAATTAAACTGGTAACGGCCAAAGTAATGGAAGCCGAGCGAGTTCCCGACACTGCCAAACTTCTCAAACTGCAAATCGATACCGGCAAGGGACATCGCCAGATTGTCGCCGGAATAGCCGATCATTACAAACCGGAACAGCTGATCGGAAAAACCATTATCGTCGTCACAAATTTGCAACCGGTAAGCATCCGTGGTAATAAAAGTAACGGAATGCTCCTTGCCGCTAAGAAAGGTAAGAAACTTCGCTTAGTGACCGCAATGGACGATATCGAACCGGGAGCTTCCGTCGGTTAACACGTCGCATATATAAACTCTAATGTACATAGATACTCACTGTCATCTGAATTATCCGGAACTTTACGAAGATCGTAAATCTATTATTGAGCGCGCTTATACAGCCGGAGTGAATCAAATTATTACAATCGGCACCGATATTGAATCATCCAAAATATGCATCAAAATAGCTGATGAATTTGATTCAGTTTATGTGGCAGTTGGCATTCATCCGACCGATCTGCAGAACACTAAAGAAGGTTGGCAGCAAGAGTTGATTCATTTAGCAAAACACCCCAAAGTCAAAGCCATTGGTGAAATCGGATTGGATTATTACTGGGATACGACCAAAACCGAAGATCAACATCGATTTCTATCAGAACAAATTGAAATTGCCAAAGATCTAAATCTCCCTCTTGTCATACATAACCGCCGTGCCGATGAGGATATTAAAACCATTTTAATGAAGCACAATTATTTCAACGGGGTGTTACACTGTTATTCAAGCGACGAACATTTCGCACAAGAAATGCTCGATCTGGGGCTACATATTTCATTTACCGGTAATATAACCTACGGATCGAAAAAATTACAACGGGCGCTAAAAATCGTGCCAACAGACCGGCTAATGCTGGAAACCGATGCACCCTATATTACTCCGGTTCCGCACAAGGGACAAACCAACGAACCGGCTTATATTCCGCACATTGCAGTGAAAATTGCCGAGATAAAAAATCTTCCTTTAGATGGCATTGCCTCTGGTACAACTCAAACCGCAATAAAATTTTTCAATCTCAATTCATGAAACCCTACGCGAAAAAACGCTTTAGCCAAAATTTTCTTATTGATCCGAATATTCTAAGAAAGATTGTCCAAACGATAAATCCACAACGAGATGATTTTATCATTGAAATCGGATCGGGTAAAGGCGCCCTCACCCGCTTTTTATTAGAAAGTAACGCTCAGATCCATTCCATCGAGATTGACAGTGAGCTGATCCCGGAATT
>JAHIOG010000118.1 GCA_018895675.1 bacterium | reverse complement strand
GAGGGGAGTGAAGGAAAAAATGTGTTTGATTTATGGGGAAGCTATGAAATAATTGTTTTTCTGAATATATGAACCGGTTATCGGTTGAGTTTGGGATTTGTGGTTGAGATAAAAGTTGGGTTTTAACACAATCTGACGTAGGGCTCTCTTTATATGGGCTCCCGTAACTGACGACGATGATTATGTTATCCGCTTTGGCGAACCGAACAAATATTATAAAGCAGATGAATTTCCATTATGTTTTGATAACCTGACCCGCCCATCTGCAAAACTTCTACGAAAATCATTAGAATTAATGGGTTTTACAGATATCTATGAGATTCCCAATAAAGTTGGTGGAATGCCGGATGGTTTTTATAATAGTCATAAGGCTTTCCTTGCCATCCGTCCATCTTTGAATCAATGAATCGCAACCGAAGGCGAAATATGAATGTTTCAAATGATGAACTGGATGAAAAAGCTAAAAGTTAAAGTACAAAATTGATTATCGATAAAATCATATTAACCAACAAAGCGAAATTTTGGAGATTGTTATGAAAATAATGTTAATTCAGGTTGAACCGGCAGATGATATACAGGATTTTAATTTTCCAATGGGGTACGCCGCCTTAGATTCAGTGTTAACCAAACATGGTCATGAAGTGGAATTGATGTTCACAGTGGCATATCATTTAAGTGATCAGGATATCATAAAAAAAGTCAAAGAAAGCAAGGCTCAGATTATTGGATTGGGTGGGATGTTTCCTTATTTGCAAAGAGCAGAGATGCTGGTAAAATTAATTCGTGAGGCAAGACCTGACGTGAAGATAGTCTTGGGCGGATGGATGGTAACATATGTTCCTCAATTAGTTTTGCAAAAGACGAGCGCTGATTTCTTGATCCGTGGCGAGGGTGAAATTGCATTTTTAAAATTGGTAAACTGCCTTGAGAATAACAGTGATTATTCTGAAATCAAAGGACTGGTTTGTAAGGAAGGAAATAACATTGTAGATAATGGTTTAGGAGAAGTAATGCAATTTGAGGATATTCCTATGCCGAACTGGGAGAAATTCCCAATGGAATATTACATGCGAACAGGTTGGTATTTCAATTCTTTTGCCACAGGATACGATCGGATAATTGGTTGGGCTGCAAGCAGGGGATGCCCGGGAAAATGTAATTTCTGCACTCCTGGCGTATCTGTGCGCTATAAGAATATGGATTTATTAATGAAGGAACTTCACGAAATAGAAGATAAGTTCCATCCAACCTTTATATATTGGATGGATAACTTAACAATGGGAAGTAAGAGTTATTGTAAGAAATTCTGTCAGGCATTAATAAAGGAGGATTTCAAATTTCGTTATTTTATAACAGGGCGCGCGGATATGGTGGATCGGGAGATGCTTCAACTTTTGAAAGAATCCGGGTGTGTTTGCATTCTTTATGGCTTGGAAAGTGCCAATAACGACCTTTTGGCATTTATGAAGAAAAATATTAAGGTTGAACAGGTCATTGAAGCCGTAAGACTTACTAAAGAAGCAGGGATAGGCGTAAATATCTCCGCCATGTTTGGGCAACCCGGAGAAACAATACAGGACTTTTACAACACTGTAAAAATAATCATGATGTCAAGCGACAGGAAAAATCCCTATTCCAATAATCAAGGTTTTTATCCTTTGACTACATTTCCGGGTTCTCCTATTTTCTATTGGGCTAAAGATAATACATATATCAAAGATGATGAAGATTATTACAACCAGTTTTTTTCAAGACGGTGGATAAATTATACCCAATATCCGAGGGAGGTAGTGGAGAAGGTTTTGGCAGCTGCAAACCTTCTAAATACATGGAATTATCATAGAAGCAAGGTTCTATCTTTAGAAGACTCCCTATTCTATACGAGAGTTGTGTCTTCCAGCTCTTGGAGTAAGATGCCTATAAAGAAGTTAGTATATAAACTTAAAGATTATATAGGGGGTAGACCAAGGCTGAAAAGTAGTGCTAAACAATTTTTAGAATCTCAACCGAGATTCAAGAGATGGGTTACGAATCTCCTTGAACCAAATCGGATAGATTCTGGTGTAACTATTCCATCTGCAGTCAAACCAGAGACAGAAAATTTTTCCATTGTATCGGTGACGCCGATAGATCCTCAATGGGATCCACAGAGGCAGGCAGATGAGTTCATAGATAGACTTATTCGCGACTACTTCATTGGAGGTGGAAATGAGAGTTTATTACTTAAAGAAGAAGCAGAGCATTTATCGGTTTTAGCCAAAGCACATTATGACAGGCGGAATTACGAAGATGCAATAAAATATTACAATAGGGTGGTGCAACTTGTACCGAATGATGATATAGCTTGTGGGATGTTGGGATGGGCTTATCAGCATACAATGAGGTATGATGAAGCAATAAAAGCATTTAATGAAGCGGTAAAGATAAATAATACAACTCAACTGGCTTTTCGCGGGCTTGGCTGGGCTAATTATCAGAAAGGATTTTTCGATGCTGCTGTACAAAACTTTAATAAAGCCCTTGAACTCATCTCTCCGCATGAGAAGGACTTCCTGCAGGAAACCTATCGTGGGCGTGCATGGTCGTATTACAATATGAATAAATTTGAAGAGGCGAAAGCTGATTTTGAGAACGCCATCAGATACACAGATTCGAACAATAAAGCCATTCTTGAGGATCTTTATAATGGTCAGCGTTTATCAAAAGAGAATGCGATATTAGGAAGATGATTTATGCAAATATTGTTCGAATCTAATCATTCGAATCTGCCAAAGGTGAGTATCATTATATTGGATTGGTCCGTGCGGGAAAGTTTCCATGTTCTGGATTATTTGAACCGACAAAGAATAGATCGGAATATGTATGAAATCATATGGATTGAGTATTATGATAGGCGGGCGATTGAGATAGAGACATTAATTAAACGACACAAGGATTTAGGTCTGCCTCCGCCAATCGATAAATGGATAATAATGGATTCACCACGTCAGGAGTGCTACCATAAACACCGTATGTATAATTTAGGTATTCTTAACTCATCAGGCTATATTGTAACAATTATGGACTCTGATGCCATTGTCAAGACAACTTTTGTGGAAACTATTATCAGGGAGTTTGAGCGTGACGATAATCTCGTTTTGCATATGGAACAAATAAGGAATTTTGATAAAAAATTTTATCCATTCAATTATCCAGTCATAGAAGATGTAATCGATTACGGGTGCGTAAATGCCGTTAACGGGAGACCGAACGATTTTGATAAAGCTGCTAAAAGGTTAAAAGACGATTGGAATATTATGCATGTTTATAACTATGGTGCCTGCTTTTGTGCCAAAAGAGATGATTTAATCCGTATTGGAGGAGCAGATGAACACATCGACTATATGGGACACATTTGCGGCCCATATGAAATGACTTTCAGGCTAATTAATGCGGGTGTACAGGATAAATTACATCCAAATCATTTTCTATATCATGTATGGCATCCTAACCAGGGCGGGGATAACAATTATTGTGGTCCTAATAATGGGAAAGGTATGTCAACCACAGCTATGGAAATCCCTGGTACTGGACGCATCCTGCCTCTTGTGGAAAATGAAGAAATAAAGAAGCTTCGTTTAGCACTTAATGGAAAATAATCTTGTATTTCGGAGTAATTAATGGCAACTATAACTACACAAGGAATAATCCAAAAAGCTGACCCAGCGAAGTGGGGTGTGCATCATTACGGTCTTTCTATCGAACGATGGAATTTTTTGCGAAACAAAAGTTTTTGGATAACGGGCGCTGGCACAGGTTATGGAAGAAGTATGGCTGTTGCATTAGCCTCAGCGGATGCTAATGTTTTTTTAACTGGCAGACGAAAAGAAAAGTTACAGGAGAGTCTTGAAGAGATGAAATCCCTTGGGATTCCAACCAAGAATTGCCACATCGTAGAGGCAGATATTACTGATATTGAACAGGTAATGAGGGCATGCGATAAAATTAAAAGTTTATATAGCTCTCTTTATGGATTAATTAATAATGCTGCTCTTCCATCGAGAGCTGGAATTCATTACCCATTACAAGAGGAGGCGATAGAATACTGTGAACAAATGATGCGTCTCAATGTAACAACGCCATGGCTTTTGACAAGAACCGTCTTCCCACTCATGAAATGCGGTGGTGCTGTCAGAGTGTTGTTTATAACTTCTGAAGCTGGTTGGGCATCAACATCAGGATTTGGTATGTATAATATATCAAAAGCAGCGCTAAATGGTCTTTGTAGTTCGATGGCTGAGGAATGTACCCATCATTTCCCGGAGTTAGACATTCAGATGAATGCATTGGTTCCAGGGGAGGCCAAGACAGAAATGAACCCCAATTCAACAGAGAGCCCTTACACTATAGTGAGTATGGCTCTTATTTTATTGTCTCACCCAAAGGGTGGTCCAAATGGAAAGTTTTTTCATAGGGATGGAAGGCATCTGCAATTTGCGTATACGACACCTTATGATAAATCACTTGTTTAGGAATTAAGCTATGATAACAAATATATCGTTCTGTGTTTTAAGTTATGGTCACTCGAATGAATCTTTGGAACGTTGCATTAATAGTATTCGTAAACAGGGTGTTCCAGAGTACGAAGTTTTAGTTTGCGGTACGGGAAGTGAACAAACATGCGTAAAATTTTATCATCAGGAGGAGTGGGCAAGCCTGGGAGAAATCAATAAAATGAGAAACCATCTTTGCGGTCATGCCTCCAATGAGTTTATTGTTTTGATAGATGCCAGTATTGAATTGACTCTGGACTGGTATATCAACATAAAACAAGCTGATTGTTACGATGTTGCAGGTTGTCACCTGAATAATTCCGAAGGTGAGAGAGTAGTTGACTGGGCTTATCAGTTCAAATTTAAAGATGAAAATATCCCCCTTCCGCTGTATTATGATGAATGGAGTACAAAAGCATATGTTAGCGGATTTCTAATGCTCATCCACCGTAATGTCTGGGAGCAAGTGAGATTTAACGAAAATCTTCCTCTGAATCAAGATGATGATGTGGATTTTTGCATTAGGGCATCTAAAACAGGTTATAGGGTGGGTGTATTTCCGGATGCACCAGCGGTTTATCATTTTGATAAGAATGTATTTAAGAAAAGAGATTATATTACTTTTAGAGAATCGTTAAAATCTGTCTGCGATTATAGACAAATGGTTATCACAGGAAAAATAGAGTACGAGAGGGGAAACTATGATGGGGCTATAAAATATTACACTAAGATTTTAGAAATAATGACCGATAATGCAGATATATTGACAGACTTGGGATGGGCGTATCACTATAAGGCATGGTATGACAAGGCAATAGGCGCCTTTAATGAAGCAATAGAGTTAGATCCAAAGAATAATCGTGCGCTTCGAGGAAGGGGTTGGGCATACTTTCAAAAACACGATTATGGAAATACTATAAAGGATTTATCTGAAGCAACCAAGTATATCTCTTCCGCTGAAAAGGGTGCTTGGCAAGAGATTTTACGAGGATTGGGGTGGTCTTATTATCATAAAGGAGATTTTGATGAAGCCATTCAGAATTTTAATATAATCTTAGAAAATACTTCAACAAGTGAGAAAGAAACCTTGCAGGAAGTTTTTCAAGGGTTGGGATGGTCTTATATTCGTAAATATTGTTTTGATGATGCACTAAAATATTTTGATAGTGCGATTCAAAATATCGATTCAATGGATAAGGCAAAATTAAATGAAGTACTTAAGGGTAGAGATATGGCAAGAATGGGAAAGGGGAGTAACT
>JAHIOG010000672.1 GCA_018895675.1 bacterium | reverse complement strand
ATCCCAGGCTTCGAACGATCAGTTCTTCTGACCCTTTTTCTATAATACCAGCTCCGAGGTTTAAGTTGTTTTTCTGGACAGCCTCGATAACATCGTCTAATGTCAAATCGTATTCGAGAAGCCGGTCAGGATGTACTTTTATCTGGTATTGACGGACATGCCCCCCTTGGCTTATAACATTAGCGACACCAGTTACTGTCTGAATGTCACGTTTGATAATCCAATCCTGAAATGTGCGCAGGTCGGTAGTACTGTAGCCGTATCCCTCTACATAGTAAGCCAGGATTTTACCCATTCCACTGGCTATGGCACCCATTTCGAGACCGTGCGGCATATTCAGACCCTCTGGGATACCTTCTTCGGCTTCTTTGAGCCTTTCTGCAACAAGCTGCCGGGCCAGGTAGATATCTACATCGTCTTCAAAGTAAATGTTTACCGTAGAAAGTCCAAGAGACGATATTGAACGTATTTTCTTGACACCTGGAATGCCCCTCATCGCCACCTCAACAGGACGCGTAACGAACTGCTCCACTTCCTCAGCCGCCATACCTTCAAGCTCGGCAAAGACCTGTACCAGATTAGGGCTGATGTCGGGAAACGCATCAATAGGCAATTGTGAAAGAGAAAATATTCCTGCTATACAGACGCCGACAAAACCCAAAACTATTAACAATTTATTTTTAAGTGAAAACTGAGTTATTTTTGTAATCATATTGTGCTACCTCCGATGGTCCTAATGAGCATGGCCATGATCGGCTTGACCGCCACCCGCCGATTTCTCGAGTTCTGCTTTAAGACGAAAACTGTTTTTGGTCACTATTGTTTCACCGGGTCTGAGACCCTCGATAATCTCGACATACTCATCATTAGACCACCCAATAGTTACGGGCCGAGGTTCGAAGCCATACTCATTCTTAATAAAAATACAGGTCTTGTCATCCACATCCTGGAGTATGCTTTTAGCAACTACCACTTCGGCATTAAGTTTTTTTACCAAGACGTCGGCAGTTACAAATGTTCCCGGCCTGAGCAGACCTGAAGCATTGTCCAGCACCACCCTTGCAAGTGCCGTTCGTGTTTTCTCATCGATGACCGGAGCAACATAACCAATTGCCCCTTTAGTTTCAGGCACACTTGATTTGGCTGAAATTATCACCTTTTGACCTTTCCTTATAAGACCTACGTCTTTTTGATGAACTCGAAGGTCAACCCAGACAGTATCCAGATCGGCAACAACAAAAATATCCGCGTCATCTTTGACAACTTCTCCTAAACTGATATGCTTCTGTATCACTATGCCATTGAACGGGGCTGTAATTTCAAATGTTGTAAGTAGCTCCGCTGGCTCTGAGGGCAGCTTCTCAAGATATTCGGCGTTAAAACCTAATGCACGGAGTTTTTGCTCAGCACTGCGCATCTGGATTTTAGCTTCGGCAAAAGTCTTTTTCGCATCGAGATATTCCTGCTCAGAAGAGATTTTTTCCTTCCAGAGCTTATCCTCACGCTTAAAAATTGTGTTGGCCAACTCAAAACGTTCAATTGATGCTAAGTAAGCAGTCTTGGCATCTGCTAAATCTCGGCTCTCCATAACAGCCATGACTTCCCCTTTCTTTACGGGGTCTCCCAATTTCTTTTTTACTTCTCGCACAATGCCTGGAACATGTGGAACAATATGAGCCATACGGTCGGTATTGATTGTGATTTCTCCAGGAACGCTTAAATGAACTTCAAATTCTCCCGAGCCGGCCCTACCAACCTCAATACCGAATCTCCTCACATCCTCTTCGGAAAGTTGCACAATCGACTCATCATTGTGCAATTCGTGCTCAGCTTCCATAATGGCATAGGCGCCTTTTGTCGTTACATACTCACCTTCGGACAGACCAGATAGCACTTGTATAAAACCATGCTCTTTCTGTCCCAGCTTCAGGTAACGCTTCTCAAATGTCTCACCGGCCGATTGCACAAATGCTACAGGCTTTCCATTTTCATCAACTATTGCTGATTCCGGCACTGCCAGGACAGTCTGTGAGTGTATCTCTCTTTGCTGTGCAACCTCGGTCGCAAAAGTCATTTTCCACTGTTGTTCCTTGAGAAAGCTAATACCGGCGACTTCTTCAGGACATGGAGTGAGGTCAACTTCAGCCTGTGATTTGTAAACCTTTATGGCGGGCAATTTGACAACGTATTCTTTTCCTTCAACCGCAATATTCAAAGACACGTTCCATATAACGGAATGCGGAAACGTCAACCCGGGGATATAGATGCCGTCTCTGGCCGGTGTTTTCTCAACATGCCTTTTTGTTATCCCATCGTTATCAGTTAAAACAAAAGTCACAGAGCCTTTTAGCCGTGGTTTAAGTGTTATTCGGTCAGTAACATGAGTAACGAATTTTGTGGGCTTATTGGCTACGACAAATGGATGTTCCATGAAAATCTCGAAGCGGTCATCCCACACTGTAACCTGCGATGACTTTTCCTGACCGTGGTCATCGTGGCCGTGTCCATGACTACTGTGATCATCATGGACGTCGATCTCAGTATGGCCATGTCCATGATCTGAATCAGATGTTGAGATAATTTTTAGACCTGCAAAGATTATCACTAAAAGAACACCTGCTAATACTATTAATTTCTTATACTTCATTTTCAGTCCTCACTTTTTCCAAAGAGTTTCACTGTCAATTGAGCATCCAATTAAACGTTCGACATCAGCTTTGGCGGTATGATAAGATGTAAGAGCCTCTATATATTGAACTTTCGCCTCAAACAAAGTTCTCTGTGCGTCCAGTACGTTCAGATAGTCCAGTTTGCCCTGGCTATAACCTGTTTTTGAAGCTTCAAAAACGCTTTGAGCCCCATCTAATACTTTGTTTTTCAGATTTGTCGCTTCGGTGAATGCATTTGAAAGTGCCTGGTAAGCTTCGGCTAAGGCTGTATGAACACTTGCCTCGGCTGCTCTACGTTCTTCTCCAGCCTTGGCGAGCCTGTGTTTCGCTTCAAGAATACCTCCCTGATTCCGGTTAAATACCGGCAATGGAATGGAGACGCCGACCACAAGGGCTGTATCGTCAGTCTCGTTGAACCGTCGTACACCGCTGTTGAGCGTAAGGTCTGGAGCCACCTTGGCTTTTTCCAACTCCAGAGCGGCCCGGCGTTGTTCTATCTCCACAGCCCAGCGAGAAATATCGGGATTCTGTGCGATCAAATCTGCTAACTCACTTGCTGTTGGGATAGCTGACACCACATCAAGTTTACCCGCAACTTTCTCAAAGGCGGCCGATTTACCAGCCCAGGTAGCAGCAAGTTGCTTGCGGGCAGATTCAAGGTTTTGCCCGGACTTTTCCCATTCAATCTCAACACTTGCCAGAGCAATCTCAGCTTTGGTTTTTTCTACAGGCGAATCTTTTCCCGCTTCGACCCTTTGCGAAACAGTCGCCAGCACTTTTTCAGACAACTGAAACAATTCCTCGGCCAATTTCAGCCGCTCCTGGGCAGCAAGTACACCAACAAAAGACTTGGCCGTCTCGGTGAGAACGTCGAGGCGCTTGGCTTCATAATCCCATTCAGCAAGTTCCTTTTCAAGCGATGCCAACCGTGTCCGCTTACGCCGTTTTCCTTTCAGTTCAATTAACTGGCTCAATTGCAAAGTGCTTTCCGCTCCATCAAAACCACGTCGCTCACCTGTTCCGCCAACCTCTTCCACCTCAACTTCAAGTTCTGGATTTGGTAAAAGACTTGCCTGCAGCCTCCCCGCCTCCGAAGCACGAACTTCCCAGGAAAAAGCCTTTAGCTCTGGATTATGCATCAAGGCTAAAGCCAGAGCATCCTGCAGAGTGATAATACCCGTCGGCTCACCAATCTTGGGGTCATTCAAAGTTTCCATCGGTTTATCAGAAGATTGAATAGCATTTAATTTTTGTCCTAACGACCGATGTCGGGACAATGTAACTTCATTACCCTGCTGCAAATCACCTGAAACGGCAAGAGTATATAGCAATATTAGAAACAGTAAAGATTTCATAAACATCACAGTAATCCTAAAATATTTAAGATCCAGTTTCGGGTTTTTTCTAAATGACTACCAGTAGATGGATTATCATAAGAAGAAAATACATCTATTCTGCCATTTACAGTGAATGTCTTGTAAATGT
>JAHIOG010000117.1 GCA_018895675.1 bacterium | reverse complement strand
TAGGGTTTCACGTGAAACATACTTTTGAGAACATCGTGGTTGGCGGCGGACACGCCGGCGTGGAAGCGGCGTTGGTTTCTGCAAGAATGGGCATAAACACTTTATTGATAACCATGAAAAAAACCGCCATCGCCAGAATGTCGTGTAACCCGGCTATCGGTGGACTGGCAAAGGGTCACCTGGTTGCTGAAATTGATGCCCTCGGTGGCGAGATGGCTAAGGTTATCGATATAACCGGCATTCAATTTAAAATGCTTAATCGATCTAAAGGGCGGGCGGTGTGGTCTCCGCGCGCTCAGGCGGATAAAAACCAATATTCTCTTGAAATGCAAAAGCGTGTCATGAACCAGGATAATCTATCTGTCATCGAAGATATTGTCACAAAGATTGTCGTTGAAAATTCCCGCATTGTCGCAGTGGAAACTATCAACCACGGAGCGATTCCTTGTAAGGCAGCAATTATTACCGCCGGCACATTTTTAAACGGGTTAATTCACATCGGAATGGACCAATTTTCAGGAGGCCGGCTCGATGAAAAGAGCGCGGTGGGCTTAACAGAATCTCTAAATAAAATTGGCCTAAAATCCGGTAGGCTGAAAACCGGCACTCCTCCAAGAATAAAAGCCGACACAATTGATTACACAAAGGTCCTGTCACAATATGGCGACGAAGACCCCGTTCCTTTTTCTTTTCAAACCGAGCGCTTCAGCCCCAAAAACATTCCCTGTTACATTACACATACGACCAAGACAACTCATGAAATTCTCTATCGCGGGCTGGACAGGTCTCCTCTTTATTCCGGTAAAATAAGAGGCGTTGGTCCTCGCTATTGTCCAAGTATAGAAGATAAAATCGTTCGCTTCGGTGATCGGGACTCGCACCAGATCTTTCTCGAACCGGAATGGGAAAACGCAAATCAAGTTTACGTTAACGGGTTTTCTACAAGTCTTCCGCTCGACATTCAGCTACAGGGTATCCGCTCTATCCCGGGATTAGAAAATGCGGAAATAATAAAGCCCGGCTATGCAATTGAATATGATTATTTTCCATCTTACCAACTAAAGAGAACACTCGAAACGAAATTGATCGGCGGACTTTACCTTGCCGGTCAGGTTAACGGAACATCCGGCTACGAAGAGGCAGCAGCTTTAGGACTGGTTGCCGGAATAAATGCAGCCTTAAAAATTCGTAAGGAAAAACCTTTCTTTCTCGATCGATCCGAAGCATATATTGGAGTTTTAATCGATGATCTAATCACAAAAAGTCCTGACGAGCCTTATCGAATGTTTACATCCAGCGCTGAGTATCGCCTGCTCCTCCGTTTTGACAATGCCGATCTGCGCTTATCTCATAAGGGTCATCTGCTTGGGCTTATCAACGATCATTACTTCAAAACGGCCAATACAAAGAAGGCTACAATTAAAGCCGCAATAAATTTTCTCGAATCAACCACAATATGTCCGGCTGATATAAACCCAATTTTGCAGAACCAAAATGAAAGCACTATTCACTCGGGCGTTCTTCTACAAAAAATCCTCTGTCGCCCGGGATTTCATATTTCTGATCTTTTATCATTCTTCCCTACTGCCCTTCGATCAAGAATTCAGCAGTATAAGGGTCTAGATGATCAGATTGAAATCGACGTGAAATATAAAGGCTATATTCAGAGACAAATAAAACAGATCGACCGATTAAAACGTCAGGAATCTTTGAGGATCCCCGGAAGCCTGGATTACTCCAACATAAAATCCATTACTAAAGAGGCTAGAGAAAAATTACACAAAATTCGCCCGGAAACTATTGGTCAGGCGTCCCGAATTCCGGGCGTGTCTCCCTCCGATATCACCTCATTAATGATCTTGTTAAAAAGATAGTGTGTTTCACGTGAAACATTCCCAATCCCCGATCTCGCAACTAACAAAAACTTTTTCATCGCACAAACCGTTTGTTCAATCAGTTCGTCATCTTGAAACGAAAACTGGAAATCTCAGCATATCCGGAATTAATACAACCACATCAATGAGCGTATTTTCTTCTACGCTCTTTGAGACAATCAAAAAACCATTACTGGTTTTATTTAATGATCCCGTTGAATCTGAGGCTTTTCGCGATGATCTTGAATCTTTTTTATCTCATGATTCTATAGCATACTTCCCCGATCAGGTTTCTTCTGAAACAGATGGATCTTCTCCAAAACATATCAATCTTCATCTGGTTGATAGTGCGCTGCAAACATTATCATCAACCAAGCGCTGTGTTGCCATATCAACATACGAAGTGCTCGATCAGCGTCTTCCGTTTCCAGCCCTTATTAAAAAAAAATCTGTTTTATTAGAAACCGGTTTACGCTTTACAAGGGAAAATTTAGTTGCCAGGTTACAGCATTTTGAATATCAAAGGGAATATTCCGTTGAATTTCCAATGGAGTATGCGGTACGCGGCGATATTGTAGATTTTTTTCCTTCCGGTCATCAGCGCCCTATACGAATAGAATTTTTTGAAGATACGATTTCCTCGATTCGAATATTCGACGTTGAAACACAACTAACTATAGAAAAATTAAAGACCTTTTCCATTCGCCCGCCGTCAACAATATCTGACGATCAAATATCTGGTCTTTTGTCCCATCTTCCGGAAGATGCGCTGGTTTTACTACCTCACTCCGATATTCACCGCGACTGCATAAAAAACTTATTGGAAAAACACGATCAAATTTCTTCGAGAACCATCATTCATTTAAACGATCTTTGGTCCTCAGATATACATTATAGTGTAGTTTATCCCGTTTTAGAAATACACGGCTTAACCGCATTTGAAAAACATGTTGGCGCTTTACGTCTCAACAGCTCAAAAAACCATATTTTCCTTTTCTGTATAAACAATAGTCAGCAATCCAGGCTTTCAACGCTTTTGCAAAGCGAAACAATTTCTATCATCAGTGCGCCCCTTTCTAACAGTTTTGAGATACCGGATATAAATCTTTTTGTCTATACTGATATAGACATCTTTGATAAAAAGAGGAAAACTAAAACCTTCAACTTTCTGCCCGAAGATGTACAACACTCTACGTTCAATCCTGATGAAATAAACGTTAACGATTTGTTGGTGCACCTCAATTACGGAATTGGTAAATATGTTGGATTAAAAAAAGTATCTGCCTTTGGTTCAACCCGAGAATGTCTGGTAATTGCTTACGACGGCGGTAGTAAAGTATTTGTTCCTCTTGAAAAAATGACCGTCGTGCATAAATACCGCTCAGCCGGAGGGTTTGTCCCAATGTTATCTAAACTCGGATCCGGTGAATGGGATCGCATCAAACTACGAACAAAACGATCTATTGAAGATGTATCGCAAGAGATAATCGAATTATACTCAAAGCGTCTGAAATCAACCGGTTTTGCTTACTCAAAAGACAATGATTTCCAATTGAGCATGGAGGCAGAATTTTCATTCGAAGAAACACCCGACCAGCTGAAAGCAATTCTTGACATAAAAAAAGATATGGAAAGTGATCTTCCTCTGGATCGCCTGCTTTGTGGAGATGTTGGTTTTGGAAAAACCGAGGTGGCTATCCGCGCCGCTTTTAAGGCTGTAAATGATTCAAAACAAGTGGTTATATTGGCGCCAACAACAATATTGGCAGACCAACATTTTGTCTCTTTTACAAAACGTCTGAATAAATATCCGATATCTATCGCTTTGCTTTCACGATTCGTAAAAAAAGCTGACCAGCAGCGTGTTTTAAAAGACTTAGCCGACAATAAAATTGATATTGTTATTGGTACTCACCGCCTCCTTTCAAAAGATATAAGGTTTTCAGACCTGGGGTTACTTATTATAGACGAAGAACACCGATTCGGAGTAAAAGACAAGGACCGGATTAAAAAATTCAGAGCAAATATTGATGTCTTGTCGCTTTCGGCGACGCCAATCCCCCGATCGTTACATTTCTCATTAATAGGGGCTCGAGACTTTTCCCTAATAAACACCCCACCTAAAGAACGCCTGCCAATATTTACCGAAACCATATCCTTTGATAAGAATATTATTGTAAGCGCCATTTATCATGAAATTTCCCGTGGTGGTCAGGTGTTTTTTGTCCATAATGAAATCAAAACAATCGCATCGATCACGGCGTCTCTTGAAAAAATGTTCCCGGATCTGATCATTCGGCACATCCACGGACAAATGTCTGAAAAACTTCTTGAGCCTATCATGCTTGATTTTATTAATAACAATATTCATGTTCTCGTTACTACAGCAATCATCGAATCGGGAATTGACATTCCCAACGCTAACACAATTTTTATAAACAATGCTCAGAATTTTGGTCTGTCCCAGCTTTATCAATTACGTGGACGGGTCGGACGGCACAATCGAAGAGCTTATGCATATTTAATCGTGTCAAACCCATCGAGGCTATCCCACCAGGCAATTAAACGACTTCAGACAATACAGAGACATACGTCTCTTGGTTCGGGGTATTCAATCTCCCTTGAAGATTTAGAAATAAGAGGCGCTGGAAACGTATTCGGTTTAGAACAAAGCGGTAATATTCATGCTGTTGGATACGATTTGTATATTAAAATCATGAATGGTGCTTTGTCCGAGCTTAAAGACAAGACGGCTGTTTCCGAAAAACAAAATTTTCCTGCTTTGGAAGAGGTTACTGTAACCTTTCCTTATCCTTCCTATTTTCCGGAATCGTATATTTCTTCTGAATCGCTACGACTTAATTATTATAAAAAACTTTGCTCTACAACGACGATTACTGATATTCAACAAATTCAATCAGAGGTTATGGACATATTTGGAAAACTGCCCTCCGAAGGCGAAAATCTTTTTGATCTATCAATTATTAAGATGTATTGTTCATTAACGGGTATTTATAAGATCGTTTTTTATAAAAACCGGTGCAATTGTTACTTTCAGAACAACCATCCTTTTAAAGAATCGCGTACACTTTTAACAATATTAAAGGAAATATCGGACGCCCTTGACATTTACCATAAATTTATTCCCAGCAAAGATCTTCTTTTTGTCTTGTTTTATCAAAAAAACAGGGGAATCTCAAAGATAAAACAGTTCTTGTATCTCCTTGGAGGTAAACTTAATTTATAGAGCTTTTATGAGGTTGGATTGATAAAATTTTTAAAAAATGTTTCTCTTGTTTTTGTTCTATTTATAACATTTTGCGGTAGTAACAATCAGAATAAATTTCTTAAAATTGAACATCGGTGGTTTTCTCTCGATGATTTTTATTCATTTGTTCCAAATTATACCTTTAAATTGTTATCTAATAAGGATAAACAAGAAAAAGTAAATCAATTTATTGAGCGCCAACTAATAATATATGATGCTATTAAAAAGGGCTACCGGAACGACCCCGATTTTCAAAAAAGAATGAAAAACAACAAGAACCAGTTGTTGTATAATATGTTTTTTGACCGGACGATCCTCGATACAATCATAACAAAGGATCTTCTTCTGGGAAAATATGAAAATCTTGATCCGGTACGTAAAGAGACCTATACTTTTAATGAATATCTACCCGTTCTTAAAAACCATTTATTAAGCACCTATGAACAAAATATTCAGCGCGCTTATGTCACTACGATTGACAACTTAATAACGGAATATCGTCTGATAATTTCTGATTCCGCTATCGACAGCCTTGCAAAAGAATATTTTAAAAAACATGAAACATTTTCTAAAAATAATCTTCCAACATACGTTTCAGAAATAATTTTACGAGAGTTAGATTTTAAACCCGCACTTTATTCGTTGAACGATACCGAGTTGGGTGTACGCGACTTTTTATCAAGATTAAAAAATTATCCCTATAATATACCGAGCATGCTATCACACGCTCCCACTTTAAAAACAACCATTGAAAAGGTCATAATAAATGATCTAATTATAAAAAAATCAATAAAACGAAAATTAGACAAAGATCCCGAGTTTAAACATAAACTTTTAGATCAACAGTATAATCTGCTCTATAACTCCTATAGACGAAACGAAATCTCTGATAAAGTTGATATAAATAATGGTCGTCTAAAAACGTTTTATGAACAGAATAAAAATGTTTTATACATGTCAAAACCGCTTTATGAAGTTCATGAAATATTCATAAAAGATAGAAAAAATGCAGATAACATTTTATTAAAAGCCAAACAATCCCCTGATTATAACTCTTTATCTGATAAATACACCGAGCGCTTTCTTAATAAACCACAAAAAGGTTATATCGGGTATATTACCTCTGACCTTTATGCCGGAATTGGTAAGTGCGCAAAATCAACAGAGATTGGCGCTGTTTACCCGGAACTAATTCCTTCGGGAAAAGGTTTTTCAATTATAAAAGTACTAAATATAAAGAAATCGGAGCCCATTCCTTTTGGTACTATAAAACATCGTGTTTTATCAGATTATAAAAAATCATCCGACAAATCTATTGAGCTGGAACTTATCCAATCGCTAAGACATAAATATACGTATGAAATTAATGTATCATTATTAATTATATGAAAAGAGGTACAGGTTTCATGAAAAAAAATATTTTTTTCGTTGCATTATTATTGTTTTCGTTCTGTAACCGTGAAGTCAAACCCGTTAATTACATTGCTCGCGTCAACAGCGCTTACCTTACTAAAAGCAACTTGTTGCGAATGCTTCCCGATATTGATAATACTAAATTCGCCGATGAAGATTTTGTAAAATCTGTTATATCTTCCTGGGTTAAAAATGAAATTATTTTCCAACATGCAGAGAAATACCATTTTGACAGGGATGAATCTATTGCCTATAAGGTTCAAAACTATAAAAAAGAATTAATTATTGATTCTTACATTCATTACCTTCTCCAGTCAAATATTTCTGTTAGTGAAAATGAAATAAGAGATTATTATTTTAAGAATCGTAAAAGTTTTAAACGCAATGTTGATGAAGCAAAGGTATCACACATATTTGTAGATGATTTTGATGAAGCAAATAGAATTAATAAAATTCTGCGTTCAAGAAATCATAAAGAAACAGATCGATTGTTTTTGAAATACTCCTTTGAAAAGAAAATCATAAGAAAAGGGGAATCTATTAAAGAAATAGATAAAACTATTTTTAATACCACACCCAGAAATCTTTTTGGTCCCATTCCCTCCGATTATGGATATCATATTATTGAGGTTTTATCCCGTTCCAGTGCGGGAACTATTCGTCCTATAGATGAGGTTCGTGATGAAATATTGCAACGAATAACTCAAATAAAGATTCAGGAAAACTATAATGTTTTGGTTGATAGCCTGGTCCGCTCATCTAATTTTGAAATAAAATATGAAAATATATTAGATTGGAATAGAAACCCATGAAAAAACGTTTTTTTCTCTTACTCTCCATCCTGTTAACTTTGGTTTATTCCCAAGAATTATTAGATGGAATCGCCGCTATAGTCGGTGAAAATATTATTCTTAAAAGTGAAGTTGATCAATTCGCCAGATTAAGTGCATCTCAGATCGGCATCAACCCATCGAAGAATATCGAAACATACAATCAACTGGTACAACAATCCTTAAATGCATTAATAGATGAGAATATTCTTCTCGAACAGGCAAAAATTGAAACTATTGAAGTCAAGGATCGTGAAGTTGAAAGTATGTTAAATCAACAGATCGAGAATATAATTTATCAGGCTGGATCCAAAGAAAATGCCGAGAAAATATTAGGAAACCCTCTAACAAAAATAAAACGAGATTATCGTCCAATAATAAAAAATCGCCTGATTGTTGAAAAACTTAGAAATGAAAAATTTAGCCAAATAAATATCACCCGGCGTGAAATAGAAAAATTTTATAATACCTTTAAGGACAGCATACCTGAAGTACCTCCTACACTTGATTTTAGTCAGATACTCTTTCATATAAAGCCCGGTATTAAAGAAGAAAATAAAGCCCGTTTTACCGCAGATTCTTTGCTGAATATTTTAAAACAAGGTGGTGATTTTTCTAAACTTGCTAATAAATATTCAGATGATCCCGCAAGCGCCGCTTATGGTGGTGATCTTGGTTATATTGTACGAGGAGGTTTTATTAAAGAATTTGAAGAGGTGGCTTTTTCTCTTCAAATTAATGAGATTAGTAATGTTATAAAAACCGAATTTGGCTATCATATTATAAAACTACTGGATCGAAAAGGTGAAAATATAAATGTTCGCCATATTTTAATCAAACCGGAAATTTCTGATAGAAATATTGAATCAATTGAAAATCATATAGAATATGTTAGAAATTTATTGATAACTAATAAAATTTCTTTTGATTCAGCTGCGGTAATTTATAGTGATGCGCCCGACGGAAAAACAAATAAGGGAAGAATTCAGCGAATACCTAAAAACCAGATTCAGCAACAAAATTTTTTATCCGTATTAGACACAATTAAAACGGGAAGAGTTAGTTCTGTATTCAAAACCGATCTGGGATATCATATTCTTAAGTTAAATGGTGTTTACGATGATTCCTGGACTACTATTGAAAAATGGGCGTTAGAATATAAAAAAACACAATTATACGAGGAATGGCTCAAAGAACTCCGCTCAAAATTTAATATAGATATGAGAATAGGTTCTTAATTTGTTATTTAATTGTTATTTATTTTTGTGATATGTTAAAAAAATAATAAAAAACATATAACCGAGAGTTATCAACAAACTAAACACAGTGTTTTATTTGAATTATTTTATGTGGTATACAGGTATGATGCCTCTTTATCAACAAACTAACATACTTATAAATAAAATAATCTTTATATTTCTCTAAATACTAGTTTATTGATAATATCTGTTTTTATGTGTTAAAATATCTTGTAAAAATACCTATATTTTGGTAAAATTACTCGTTGTGAAAATATTTTAGAAGGAGTACTAAAAAATGCAATTATCCGTCGACAAAAATATCCTCCTTACACACATTCAGAAAATATCAAAAGTTTCGCCTACTCGATCAACTATGCCAATCTTAAATAGTATACTTTTTGAGGTTAATGATAGTTGTCTATCTCTCAGATCATCTGATATTGAAATTACAATGAATACTACACTGGATATCAATGAATATGAAAATGGATCTGTTGCAATACCTACCAGGATTATTTT
>JAHIOG010000116.1 GCA_018895675.1 bacterium | reverse complement strand
TTGCCTGACTATAAGCTCCACTATTATATTTTTGGATAATTAAATCAATAGGATTGAATATTGGAAAAACAATTTCCATATCATCAGAAATCATAAATTGTCGGCTGGCAATAGTTTCTCCAAATTGACCTTCGATGCGATATAAATCCGGTAAAATTTCTTCTATTAGCGGATCATTTCCTTCGAGAACGATATTACCCTGACCATCAAATACCTTGAGCGTACCTCCAGGTGGATTTGTTTTTATTGTAACCTTCACTCTCGTGGGAAGATATATCGTTGGTATTTTGTAAATACGTACATCCGGAGTAATATTGCACTTATATTCAGTTTCATATGATTTATATGCGATTTTAAAACTATTATCAATTGAGCCGTTCTTTGTTAAAATATCATAGGTTCTGATTTGAACATTCCCTTTGGAATCGGACTGTTTCTGTAACATTTTGTATTTGACATCAACACCTTCTACTGGCCCTCTACCAACATCTGACATAAAATTAAACGTGAAATCATACGGTTGAGGTTTTAATTTAATCCGTTTTATTTCACTGGAGTGGTTAAATTTTAATGTTTTTACCCCTTTTTGATATGTTTTTAATTCGCTTGGTATAAATTCCAACTTCATAGGTGTATTTAAGAAAACACCAACAATAACTCTCCCGTCTGATCCGGTTTGACCAATATTCTTTCCATCTTCATAAATACTAACAAACGGAACGGGTTTATTAGAAAGAGAGTCCTCAACAATAATTACACCCGTAACACCCCTTAATTCAATTACACCATAATCATTAATACGTTTATCCGGGACGACTTCTTTTTGTACATCTTGATACTTTATCTTGGAAATATTTAGTACATATTTTCTATTAATACTGTTTATTGGTATTTTTACATGTCCGTTTCTGTCACTTTGATGAGTCTCCCCTCCTTGAACCGAGACATTAACACCGGATAATTTCTCCCCACTCAGATTCTCAAATGCCATTTTGATTACAAAGCTTACTTTGCACTGTAAGACCATATCAATATTATCCGGTATATCGGTCGTAATAGTTATTGGCTTAAAGCCGTCCACGATAATCAAATCCGTGGGATCGATTATATCGAGGTTCACATTATTTTTATATGTTGTTTCCTGAATTTTATATTCTATCATTCCATCTTTATCCGTTATCAAACTATCATTAGAATCACTAAACCTTAGTTCAATATTCGGAAGAGGCATTTTGTCAACAATGTTTATTAGCTGAGCTTTTATAAGCGGTGTTTTTTGAACATGGGGAATTATAGTAAACCGTTTTTTAATGTCTACACCTTGATGTGTTACTAATAATTGCTGAGGTACCGTTTTGAGATTAAACGGGGCATGATCAACTCTAAATTGTATTTGTCCTTTTTCATCCACCGCAGCGGTTGTTTCCCAATGATAAACGCCCGAACTATCGGTGACGCCAATTTTTTCATCACCCCTGTAAATGTTTACACCAGCTATTTGAGGCTTGGTATTAAAATCTATTTTGATACTAATCTCTGTTTTTTTCTCGGGTTCAGGGGATGGAGGTGGTGCTACAATTACTTTCCTGAATGCAATTCGTTTTTTAATATAGTTTCCCTCAGGTTTGACCTTATAAGTAATTGTATCAATTGCGGTGTATCCTTCTTTCTCAAATCTGATATTGATTATATCATTTAACTTCTTTTTAATTGTCCAAAATCCCTTACCATTTTCATCTAAGAAAAATTTATTTTCATTATCGATTATTACTGTGACTTTACAAGGCTCCCCTGGTTTGAGATATGTTTCGATGTCAATAAATACTTCTACTTTTTTAGAAATTAAATCGCATGAGATGCTACCGATAACAAGTATGAATAAAGAAATAATAATTACCCTAATTAATACATTTTTATCCATAAGACTTCTAAAAAACATACGTAATCCCCCCACTTATATTATTCAACCGAAGGCATTTCACCTCTGCCTTCTCTTATTTCCATTTCACCTTCAATAATTACACCCTTTTCAACTTCGGTTGATTCCATCTCAATTGTTCCCATATCAATGGTTTCATAAAGTGTAATATCTTCAATATTCTTTTGAATATCGTGATATCGACGGTCATTATAGTGCCGACTTCGTGTAAAATATACTGTATAAATCACGCCCTCTTGAAAATCAGGACTTTTAAGATTAAAAACTCCTGATGTGTCAGAATCAACAACCGCTTTAACATCCGGTTCTACGCGTACAGAGACAACCGGTACAGGCTTTTTAGTTTCCCAATCAATTATCTGACCAGTAATTGTTGTCTTCTTCTTTTCAATATAGATTTCTTTGAAAATTTGCTGTCGCTCTCCTGGAAAATCCTTGTCTGTTATTTCCAGTTCCGTATCTAAAAATGAATCGTCCGAAGGATTACTAACTTTAATCTGAAAAGGTGTTGCATATTTTGTCTCAATCGTCATCCTTCCGTTTTCCTGTGTAGTAACCTGGCGGGTTTCTTTCCCCTTCATTATCGTAACCTGGGCACCTTGTAACGGCTTACCCCCCTCATCTTTGGATATAACCTGAACCGTAATAACCTTTGGTTTTGGACCAATACAGGCCATATTAAATAAAAACAATAAACCTAACAAAAAGACAATTAAGATCGATTTAATTCTTAACTGATTGTATCTACGCATTTTTACTCCTCGTTTAATATTAAAAGATTTTTTATTGATCTTTAATTCATCTCTTCATTAATCGAAAACCAATTACTTCATCACTGTAATCGGCAGGTTGACAATAATTCTCCCAAATCAATAAATATTCAGAGCCGTCACGCCAGTTACCGCCCTTGCAGTTATACCAGGTTGTTGAAGATGTTTTTTTCAAAACGCCAAAGCATGAGCTTGTGTCGGCAACCCATTCCATAACATTCCCTGCCATATTATATGGACCCAAGATATTGTAATCCTGATTGATCTTTACCCGACCCTCTGGAAGGTTTTCTACACTGATAGGTCCATAGTGATTCATTTGATAGTTTGCTTTATTGTCAGGAGAATCATTTCCCCAAGGATAATCACGATAACTATCTGAAGATAAAGATGCAGAAGCAGCCAGCATCCACACTCTGTCTGAAGGTATCTCTGCATCCATATATTTAGTATATTTTTCTGCAACTAAATAGGGAATACCTCTCACCGGAAAGTTCTCTCTGCCGGTATTAATATTAAAAGATGAATCAAAATCAGTCATCGTAGAAACAATTATTGAAAAGTCTTCGTCACCAATTTTACTTTTTGCCCAGTTACAGAACTCTTGATTAGTAACTTCATATTTGTTTATATACACCCCTTTCGAGCCAAAAGCAGTATCAACAAACGTATAATTATTATAGCTATCCTTTAAATCTACGAAAGAAGAGAAATTGTCACCTATTATATCTCCTTGGTGATATTTTGTCGCAGGAATAATATCGTATTCATAATTGGATGAATTTTGTATTTCATCATAGTACACATAGAAGGTACTATCGAGAATTTGTTGAGTAGAAAAAATAGAATCAATTAAAATACCACCCCGTTTAATCAAAAACGATGTCGCCTGGATTTTCACATCATCTGAAGGATAGGGATATTGCCAAATCAACCGGATTATAGAATCATTGAACAGTACGCCAGAGAAGTTTTCAACTTCAGGAAACTGAAATATAAAAGCTGGTTTAGTATAAACATTAATCCATTGAATAGTATCATCATAAAAATAACTGTAGTCAATTGTAATTTGGTTATTATCTATATCATTGTTACCATCTGCCCATTTAAAAATAAAATCAATATTTTTATCGTCAAATACCATCATTTTCGTCAAATCCGAAGACTGCCATATTATTCTTATTGAATCTGCAAGAACGTCAATATTACTTATTATAATAGATATTGATGTATCTGATGTTTGGTCTATTCCGACGTTGTTTGGGAAAATAAATCCATGAACATAATCAAATTCGATATCATTATTTGATTCAATACCTGATGCAACTGGAGCAATTCTATATTGGTATTTCGTATTAAAAATTAATGATGTGTCCGACCAAATAAATGTGCTATCATCTTCAGTGTATTCAATTTCATCAATAGGAATTGTAAATTTTATATCCAGGCTCTTACTATTTGAATCTGTTGATAAATATATATATCGATATATATTAAATTCCTCAATATCCTCATCTGGATTAAATACTATCCAGTTCACATCACCAATTGAATAGTCGGTTCTATCAACCCATCCAGATCTTATTTCAGATTCAATATATATTTTAGAATTAGGGTCATTGGGATTTTCAAATTCCAACGGCGCTTTAGAACATGAAATTGATATAATTATTATTGAAATTATTATAAATATTAACCGCGATTGTTTCATCTTAAATAATAATTCCATGATATTTGTAAACCTTGTTTATTTGAGTTCAATCCGATATCAAAGATTTTATCATCAGGAACGAAGGGTTTTTGTTTTATCTGCTGTGTGTTGTTTTTAAGAATTACAATATCTATAATATTATAAACATATATTCCCACTGCAATCCCAAAACTTGCATTTCGCAAATTTTTAAATTGATCTTGTTGATCTGTCTTATCAACTATCTGACTTTTCAAAGATGTTATCTGATCCGTATAAATTGCTTTACGATACTTCCCCCATAGATTATCTAATTGTTTATCTAAATCTGTGTAGTAGTATTGGCTAATTATTCCAGCAGAAAGAAAGGATAATTCCCCCAAAAAGATCAAAGGTCCTTGATATTTAAATCCCATTTTATATTGTCCCCATCCGGGTACAATCGCAGAATTAACCAAATATTGTAATGGATTTTCAGGCTGAAGGATGATTTTCCTATAAAGCTTATCATCTGAATCAGGAACATTAATTCTTTCTGAATAATTTTGATAACCGGGATTTGAGGCCCGAACCTGATAAATACCTTCAGGTAAAAACGCTTCAAATGGTAATTTGTATAACCACTTTTCTCTTTTATTATTAAGCTGTACATGAGCACCATCAGGTCCACCATCGTACACTACCATTGCCCCCCTTTTGATCATATTTTGATTGATGTTTACTTTAGCGCCAGGAGTAAGAACAAAAGTTGTGTCGAATGAACGATATTTTTCCTTCTTCAATTGAAGGTGATATTCTCCAATAATCTTTTCAATATTATTGGTTTTATTTCCAAGAATTTTACTTTCATTTTTCAATGAATAAATTACCTCCGGAGTATTCACATTAATAGATATAGTACCCATGCACATTGTTTTATATAATTTGTTAATTAAACTTTTCGCAAGGTCAGTAACCCCCTCATCAGATTTTGTTTTTATAGTAATCACAACACGTGTTCGTATATCAAGCACACGAATAGTACCACTCCATGTTTTTGATAAGAACCGGGATACTTTACCTATTTCACTAATAATTAAGTAATCATATACATTTTGTTGCCCGAATGTCTCAAGATCATCGTAGGTCAATTCTGATATTCTGTCCAACAATCCATCGATCAGTTCTTCTTTAAACTCTGTACTAATAACCTTAAATCCATCCTTATATTTATGTAGCTGAATCTCCATTTCAGATTGAAAATTTTTCAACGCTAATTCCGATACTTCACCAATCGGTCGAACTGGCGCAAGAACAATATTATATGGAAGATTGTTGCTTGATAGTGCAGGTTTTAAATACCCGAAGAAAAATCCAGTAAAGATTAGAAAATAGATAGTCAACCGCTTCATTTATTCTCCTGTAAATTAAAATATTTTACCAAATTTGGAGTTATATACTTCTTAGCCATCGCCGCTGCTTTTCTTAAAGTTCTATCAGCAGCTTCTCTATCATTTCGACCATATTCTTTTGACCGAGGTTCGAGATAAAATGAATACAGTTCTGTTCCATCGTCCGGCGTTACTAATGCGACACGTGTATCTGCATAATAAAAATATAACCAGCCAGATTTGGCTTTTTCTCTCCCTCCAAATTTGGAATCTACAGTTAAATTAATTACATAATCCGCTTCTGAACGATGATATACAAATTGAGCATTCATTTCATCCGTTAACGTTTCTTGAATTGCTGTTGAGACATAGCGTCTATCACGACTTATATCTCTTCCCTGTATTTTTTCTTTGGTATTGAGTAAGAATTTTGGGGGCCTTACAGGAATCCGTAAGGTTTCAGTTGGACTATGAAGAAGCTTGTTAAAATCTATATCTGCGGAAAATCCCTCATTTTCTTTTTCAAAATGAATCTGATTGAAATTAATACTCACTCTTATTTCTAAATTTGTAATAAACGGAGAGATATATTTTATAGGGCAAATAGCAATCCCCTCTTTATCAGTTAATATCGTCTTTTCAACAAGATTTTCATCAAGTATCTTAAATTGTATTGGTAATTCACTAAATGGCTTTTCTTTTCCTGGTGACGTAATATATGCAGCTTTAACAGCGATTCTTAATCCACTATCTAACCCGCCGATTATTATTTCTGGTTTAGCAATGGTTATGAGAGATATATTTTTTAAAAAATCGCTTGTTCGTTGACGAATAGCATCATCGAGATTAATTTTTATTCCAGAATATTTCGGAAATTCTACTTCAACAGATTCGGTATAAAAAAACCTGGTGTGATATAAACCAGATAAAAGGGATGATACAACTTCACTTGAATTAGAATAAACTATATTATTATCAATCGCACGCAGATTTTTCAACGCTATCGACTTAATACGTTCGAATTCCTCCTTTTTTTGTATCTCGTACTGTTCTTTACCTAAACGAATCCATGTCCATACCTGCCCGTTTACTGGATTCTCCCATCGATCAACTATTTCCCAATTTTTTATATATTGTTCTGTAGAAAGCTGAATACACTGTTTAAATGATTCTTTTCGCCAACCATTTTTTTCAATCATAGTATCTGCAACAGAGCTAGTAATTGATGAAGAAATTTGATATGCAAGATCACTAACTGCGTTCACTCTGGATTGATCAATGGTGGTTTGTGCGTCTTTATTAAAATCGGCGACACCAATTCCATATAAGAACAGTGGATTCGGTTTTGGAGAGGGTACCCAATTGGGCTTTCCTGCCAAAGAATCGGCAGTGCTAATACCTGATCCACAGGAAAAAAACACCAAAAACATAAATCCGTAAATACAAATAATAATCTTTGATACTTTCATTAATATGCTCATTAATTTTTATGTAAAAGTTCTACTTCA
>JAHIOG010000115.1 GCA_018895675.1 bacterium | reverse complement strand
CTTCTTCACGAGCCGTTGAAAATGCATCTTGCAACTGGTCAGGTTCCCGTACAATCCGCATGCCACGTCCACCACCACCCGCACCTGCTTTTAATATCACGGGATAGCCGATATGTTCGGCGACCTTTTTCACATCTTTAACACTATGTATAACGTCTTCACTGCCCGGAATAACAGGAACGCCGGCTTTCATCATCGTGGCGCGGGCTTCCGCCTTGTCACCCATTCGTTTAATAACTCCGGGAGACGGTCCAATAAATAAAATTTCATTATCTTCGCACATCTGGGCAAAATCGGGATTTTCAGCCAGAAATCCATATCCCGGATGAATGGCATCTGCATTCGTCACCTCTGCAGCGCTGATGATCTGGGATTGTTTCAGGTAACTATCCTGGCTGTTTGCCGGTCCGATGCATACTGCTTCATCGGCAAAGCGGACATGTAATGATAACGAATCGGCGGTTGAATACACCGCAACAGTCGGAATACCGAGCTCTTTACAGGCACGGATAATCCTAAGTGCGATTTCACCCCGGTTGGCTATGAGGATTTTCTTTATCAAAATATATCTTAGTTCTTATTTATTGTAAATTAACCTGCCGGATCAATAATAAACAAGGTCTGATTATACTCTACCGGCTGCGCATTATCGACAAGCATTTTTACCAATTTCCCAGTCACTTCCGATTCAATGGCATTCATGATCTTCATGGCTTCAATAATACAAAGTGGTTGACCGATTGATATATGATCTCCTATTTTAACATAAGGTTCCGCATCCGCAGCCGGCGCCAGATAAAACGTCCCCACAATAGGTGATTTAATCTCAACGCCACCATCTTTATTCTCATCTGCAACGGCTGTATGATCTTCGGCAATTCCGGCAACTTCGACAAACTGATGCTGGATATTTTTTCGGACTGTTTCGGTGGCAGCTACCGTTGTCCCGGCAATATTTCCTCTATTCTCATTCTTTGTTATCCGTATTTTCCGCCCCCACTGTGAAATCTCAATTTCACTGATATTATGGGATTCCAGAATCTTGACCAGTTCGAGTATTTTAGATGATCTCATCGATTTCTCACTTTTATTCTTTTATTCGCTCACAATATGAACCGTTCCGCGTATTCACGCGAACCTTATCTCCCACATTAATAAACAATGGAACTTGAATTGTATAACCGGTTTCCAGCGCCGCGGGTTTAGCGCCGCCCGTTACAGTATCTCCTTTTATCCCCGGTTCCGTATCGCTTATTTCCAGGTTAACATGAGGCGGAATCTCAACATCTATTGCGTCAGACCCGTGGAAGAGAACCTTGACCACTTCGTTTTCTTTGATAAAATTAGATGCTTCTTTAAATATATCATCGCTTAAAGGAACCTGCTCATATGTTTCGGTATTCATAAATATATAGCTGACGCCGTCATGGTAAAGGTATTGCATTGCAACGGCTTCCAACCGGACAATGTCGATTTTTTCACCGGATCGAAAGGTATTATCAACCACTTGACCGGTGCGAATGTTTTTAAATTTTGTACGGATTCGTGCGCCGCCACGCGCCATTTTCACATGCTGAAATTCGATTACTCTTAATAATTCTCCGTTTAAATTAACAATCAATCCATTCCGGATATCTGTTGTTGACGCCAAATGTTCTCCCTTCTGAAAATAGCCCCGACGTGAGGTCAAATTTACGGGCTGATTGATTTAGTGTCAACCAATTTTTACCCTGTAATAATTTACTTACCACCCTCTTTTTTGACAGTATCGGGAAAACCATTTGGGATATCCCCAACTTATCTTATCTTTGGACAATGATGTATTTAACCGAATCTGATATACTGCCAAATTTTTTACTGTTAAGAATTTCGCTTTGGCTGTTCCCGGTTTTTCTTTACGCCGAAATGCATTACCGGTGGTTCTTTTTTAAGGGATTCTTATTCAAAAAACAACCGGAAGTCATTTTTGACCTGCCCTACCGAATTCAATCCGACACTCTTCCGGTGCTGTTACTTATCAAAGACGCCGATCGCTATCCCATACAGATTCACAAAATCGAAATCCTATTGAAATCACCCGAGAATTTGGAGGTACTGAAACAGGTAACAATTGAATCAGCGCAATTCATTGATACAAAGTGGTATTACAGAATATTTCATATCGACTGCACGGAATTTCAGAATCAATGGCTGAGGGTAGATTGTTACGCATATACTTCTATCGGCTCGAAACGATTAATTATTAAGAATGATAACTACCGTACATTATCGCAAAACCCCTTTTCAACGTTTATTGATCCCGATCCATTACCAATAGAAAAAGGCTGGTTATGGGGCGATCTTCACTGCCATTCATCCTACACCGAAGATCAGGCTGAATTCGGGGCGCCACCGCAATGCGTCAGTCCGATGGCGGCGGCAATGGGACTTTCATTTTGTGCCCTGACAGAACATTCCTACGATATGGATAATTACTTTGATTCGTGGATAAAAAATGATCCGAAATTGGAAAAATGGAACGATTATCTACATACAATTAGTACTCTCAATAAAGAAAATACCGGTTTTATGATTATCCCGGGCGAAGAGGTTTCAGTTGATAATGGTTTCGGAAAAACGGTGCATTTGTCAATTCTTAACGACCCTGAATATCATATAGGGACTGGTGATGGAATGGAAACGTCACTGGGCAAGGAAACCGAACACTACTATGCTTCATTATTAGAAACGCTCCCGCAACATACATTAGCTTTCGCCGCTCATCCGATGAGCAAACCGCCCTTTACGCATCGATTATTAATTCGACGAGGCGTCTGGAACCATTGGGATATCCATCCGAAGCTGCATGGATATCAGATACTAAATGGACTCGATGATGAAGAATTTATATCCGGCAAGGATTACTGGATCAGGCAACTATTAAAAGGGCAGCGACAATTTATCTATGCGGGCAACGATTCTCACGGAAATTTCAACCGGTTCCGGCAGATAAATATTCCAATGCTGTCCATGCATGAACATCGTAAGCAGATTTTCGGATACCATCTGACAGGTGTAAAATCATCGATCAACCAGGGTATTAATGATCTGATTGACGATTTAAAACATCAGCCCGTAATTATTTCATGCGGCCCATTTATAGATATGTCCGTTAGCGGATCCTCGTCCGGAAAAGGTCGGATTTCACAAACACTGACTAAACAGCCGGATACGGTTTCAATTCAGGCAAAATCCAGTTCGTTTTTCGGCGCTATTAAACAGTTACATCTCTTTGTGGGCGATTTGTATAATCAAAAAGAATATGAATTTAAAACAATAGATCGAATTTCCGGTCAATACCAGACTACATTATCACTTCCACTACAGGATATTCCTGGGCGCGGTTATATCAGAGCAGAATTGACAACCCATAAAGAAAAATTTGCGCTAACAAATCCCGTGTGGTATGGCATGGAAAATACTGTTTTTAATCTCAAATAAATTATCGGGGATAAAAACTGCAGATCATCCTGTAAATATATAGCCGACGCCGCGAACACTTTTAAAAAAAACGGGTCGGGCAGGATCGGGTTCAAAATATTTCCGCAGACGCATCACAAAATTATCCACAGTTCGTGTCTCAATTTCAAAGGGAATATTCCATACCTGTTCAAGCAGTTCTTTTCGTGATACAGCGGTATTTTTATGATCATTAAGGTATTTCAGTAACCGGGCTTCCTGTAGTGTAAGTTGAATTTCCCGATCTCCGGCGCGACCTGAAAGCGTTTCAAAATTAATCTCATTTTCACCAAAATTGCATGTTGCGATTTTTCCACCTTCCGACTTATACCACGACTTCCGCTTGAGCATCCCCTCTATTCTCAACAATAATTCCCGAAGATGAAATGGCTTGGTCAGATAATCATCGGCGCCAACTTCAAGACCTTTAATTCGATCGTAGATACTGGTCCTTGCGGTTAACATGAGTATAGGAATCTGGGGTGATTTCTGCCTTATTTTTTGAGCAACTTCATATCCATCGTGATAGGGTAACATGATATCGAGAATAATCAGATCATAGGTCTCTGATTCGAAAAGTTCCAGAGCCTGAAGACCATCTCTCGCCCAGAAAACATGATAACCTTCCTCTTTAAGATTAAACAGCAATCCTTTTGCCAGGGTTTCTTCATCTTCAACGAGTAAAATCCGTTTCCCTTCGTATTGTCTGTCTTTTTCAGTCATATTTCACTCCTACCTCAATGGGACCGGTTCAGTAAGCGCTGAAGATAATGTTTTTTTGATAAACGATAGATGGGCAATTCAATATTAAAACTGGTTCCCATATTTTCACCTTCACTAAATACACGGATTTTACCGCCATGATATTCGACGATTTCCTTAACCATGTAAAGACCCAATCCACTGCCGTTTACAGTTGAAATATTTGATTGTTTTATCCGTTGATATTTCTGAAATATCTTTCTCTGTTCCGTTTTAGGAATTCCGATGCCTTTATCCTGAAACTCAATCAATATTTTTTTTAATTTACTTCCCAATCGAATGGTGATATCAACAGGTTCTTTTGAATATTTGATAGCATTATCCATAAGATTGTTGAACAGCATTTTAAGGGCATTTCTTTCCACCACACATTGACATGGGGCGCTGCCTACAAAACGGACCGCTTCCTCGGGTAAATTAAACCGTTCCCTCAGCTCATCAATCAGGGTTTTTACAACCTCGTCAGCCTGATATACCTCGCAATAATAAACCTTCTTCTTCTGTTCTAAACCGGCAACTTCCAGAATAGTATCAATCAGTCCTTTAAGACGATCTGTTTCCCGAAGCATTATCTGGTAAAATTCCTTGATGGTTTCGGCAGGAACTTTCCTGGATTCAAGAGTTTCCAGATAGAGCTGGATCGAGGCTAACGGTGTTTTCAATTCATGGGTCACGCTGGCAATAAAATTATCATAAAGCCGGGTTAATCTGAGCTGGACATTAAGATTGCGAAAGATCATAGACATTCCGAATGAAACACCCACAAGCATTACACAACCTCCGACAAAAACAAGGATATCCAATGCCCGTGATATTTTAGTCGAAGGTAACTTATCACCGATTAAGTTTAAAATTAAGACATTGTGAACATACCGGTAAATCCAGAGACCCAGCAGACATAGCCAGGCGATTTGAGCCATGATAAATACAAATGTATGGTAAATGGTCGAGCGCTGTTTTTTCATAGGCTGGCTCTCAAAGTCAGGGGTTCTTTCCTACAATGCCATCTAACATGGCGCAGCCAGAAATATCTCTGTTCCATATTTTTCGCTATCCTGATCATTCAAATTCCAATCTACTACTATTGAATAAAATAGAATTATAATCTCAAAAAGAAAAGGGCAATTCATCTTTTACATTACTTTTACACCAGCTGTTAAAAATATTTTGTATACTAAGAACAGAAGTAATTTACTACCGGAGGATTCGATGAACATATTACTTGTATATCCCGAAACTCCCGCGACATTCTGGAGTTTTTGCAATGCCGTAAAATTCATTTCTAAAAAATCATCCGAAATACCATTAGGGCTCATCACCGTAGCTGCTCTTCTGCCGGAGGGTTGGAATAAGAGGCTAATCGATATGAATGTCACAAATCTGAAGAACAAAGATATTGCGTGGGCGGACTATGTATTTATCAGCGGCATGAATATCCACATGCAGTCTATTAAAAAGATAATTAAGCGTTGTCTTAATTTCGGAGTAAAAATTGTCGCCGGCGGTCCGATGGTGACTACCGATTACCAGGAATTTCAGGGCGTGGATCATTTCATCCTGAATGAAGCTGAAATTACACTGCCGCAATTTTTAAAAGACCTTGAAAAAGGAGAACCCAAACCGATTTATACGACAGAAGATTTCCCTGATTTATCATCGACTCCCGTACCTTTATGGCGCTTGTTGGATATGAAAAAATACGCCGGCATGAACATACAGTATTCCCGCGGATGTCCTTATGATTGTGAGTTTTGCAGCATTACAATGCTGAATGGTCGCAAACCGCGCACAAAAACCAGTGAGCAGTTTCTGAATGAACTAACATCGCTCTATCAACAGGGCTGGCGCAACAGAGTATTTGTTGTGGATGATAATTTCATCGGGAATAAAAAGAAATTAAAAACAGAGTTGCTTCCGGCGTTGATTAAATGGTCAAAAGCGCGTGATTATCCCTTTTCTTTCACGGCAGAAACTACCATAAATCTGGCTGATGATAAAGAACTGTTAAATCTTATGGTGCAAGCCGGTTTTTCATCAACATTCATTGGAATTGAAACTCCGAATTCAGAGAGCTTGTCAGAATGCGGAAAATCGATGAATTTACAAAGAGATATGGTCGAATCCGTTAAATGCATTCAGCGTTCCGGTCTAATGGTCATGGGCGGTTTCATCGTCGGATTTGATAAGGACCCGGACACAATTTTCGATGAGCAGATCAATTTTATACAGAAAAGCGGAATTGTCACGGCAATGGTTGGATTATTAAACGCAATTTCGGGAACCAAACTATCCAAACGGCTGGAATCGGAAAAACGCCTGCTGCACATTTCCGGCGGCAATAATATGGACGGAACGCTTAACTTTATTCCCAAAATGAATTACCGCCATTTAATGGAAGGTTACAGCAAAATCCTGCATACTATCTATTCACCTCGGAAATATTACGAACGGATCAAAATCTTCTTACAGGAATACCGGTTGCCGGCAATAAAGCCCCCTCCCCTGACCAGGAATGATATCGGAGCATTCTTCAAATCCATCTGGAAGCTTGGATTAATCGAAAAAGGAAAACGCTATTACTGGAAGCTTCTGTTCCTGGGATTATTCAGATATCCGAAGCAATTCGCCACAATCGTCACCCTTGCCATATATGGTTTTCATTTCCGGCAGATCGTCAAATCCATCGAACATTGAGCGATCCCGACGCAAGCGTCGGGTAATTCTATCAATTAAAAAAAATACAAAATCAAACCTGTTTCCGGAGCGAAGCGACTAACCAGGTTTGAAACGAGACAACAAGTAAAACCCATTTGGCTGCGCTGAAAATGGGTTTTACAAAAACCTGTTTCCGGAGCGAAGCGACTAAACAGGTTTGAGACGAAATGAATCTCAACAAGTCAAACCCATTTGGCTTCGCTGAAAATGGGTTTTACAAAAAATTGTTGCATTAAAAACATTTACACAATTTTGATACTATTGGTTTATAGGAATTTTCATTATTTTATCACTGTGTTAATATTTATCCGTTAATTAATATTTCTTTGGATGCCTATCGTGGCAAAACAATGACTGAAATTGAGATTGAGGAAGGACTTCGTAAATAACAACTAACATTTTTTGGGGATTATACTATTCGTCTATTTTCGATTGTATTAGTTTTTTATCTATTTTTTACAGAATCAGTTCCTGCTGATGCTCCTCAGCATAATAAATACTTATCAATTCGGGCATTGGGGTTGACGCGTCATTTAATAAATATCAGTTATAATGCTCCATATTACCCGCTTAAAATTGATCGAAATGCCGTCTATATCTTCAATCCCGGTTTTCTAATTGGTTTTGATAAATTGCTTTTTAGAGACATCCATATATTTTGGAGATCAGTTCAGGCATTTTACATCGATTGTGCAATCCAGCCGGCAATGTATACCGGCACCATGATCTTTAAACAGCCTATGTTCCAATTTAAAAAGGTATCTATTGGAGCCGGATTTGGATTTGGAATCGATATTCGCCGGAGCTGGAAAAAGTATGCCGATCCTGAAATTGATTCCCGCCTATTTAAAGATTGGGGTAATATTGAGGGAATTATCGGACCGTTTTGCGAAGTGGAATTTTTATATTGGATTAACGAAAAGAAGCAATGGGTTTTGAATATTGTTCCCGGATTACCGGTAATCGCCTTTGTTACAGCCGGGTTGAGGATCAAATTATGACAGTAATATACAAAAAAACATTATTGTTGATATTCTCAAATATATTTTTATATTTCACCATTAACTAAAAAAAGGAGGTTTCATGAAGAAGGGTTTTATTTTTATTTTGATTACAGTCACTTTGCTTATGAGCACTTTCCTTCAAGCCGAAGAAAAAGGGGGGGTGGTTCCTTGCCTTGCCAGTTGTCTTATCGGTCCTCGTGTCGGTCTGGAAATGAATGAAGGGATAAAAATCAACACCAGTGAATATATTGCTTTAGGCGGTTCTGTGATCGGTCCAGCTGTTAGTGGAAATATTGGGACTCTTATATCAATGGGCACGAAAGGCTATATGGCTTATGACATGGGTAACAAGAACGGTTTTGAAGGAATATTAGCAAGTTTTTGTCTTGGTCCTAGAATCGGAAATGAACTGGACTACAGAAAAATACGTACAATCGAATGGCTGCGATTGGTTCCTTGCGTCTGTATTTATCCGGCTATCGCTATCCCGCTCCAGGCATATAATGGCAAAACGATGACTGAAATTGAAGTCGAAGAAGGGTTAAGAAAGTAGCGAGAGAACCAGATTTTTACAAATTTTAACTGGAACCTGGGTGAAGTTAATATCTCAGGTTCCAGTTTTATTTTTTACTTTTTTCAATAATACACTATTGTAAATTTGTTAAAATGAAGATTAGAATCCACCAAGTATTTATAATTAGCGTTTTTCTATTTTCAATCCTTAGGGCTGAGACTCCTGATAAGTGGGAAGGATATTGGGAAAAACCTCTGACGTTATATAAATCCGAACTTAAGGACTATCATTATCCCGGATTTTTTCAATCTTCAGCGCTGGTATGGATCCGCATTTACCAAAAAGGTATTTCAAGCCAGGATCTTCCCTCCTGCGTGTTTCATCCCTCCTGCTCACGATTTGCGTTCGGTTCTATTGAACAATACGGGGTACTTAAAGGAATCCTGCTGGCAAGTGATCGTCTATTACGCTGCAATCCCTTTGCGCCAAAATATTATCAATTTGACGGAGAAAAATTCAGTGACCCGGTTTATCGATACAATATCAAGAAACATAAATAAATTTCTGCTTATTTCGTTAGTACTCTTTCTGGTAGCTCCCTGCTATGGGAACGAACTTTCAACGAACCCGGACAAAATACTTGAATTCGGCAATTATCTATTTGAACAAAAAGATTACCTCCGCGCCGCAATTGAATACGAACGATTTCTGTATTTATCAAACACTCAAAATGACACGATTATCTTTAGAACCGGATTGTGTCATCAGTTTCGTGAACGGTACGATTACGCTATTGATTCATTTAAAAAAGTTGTTCGGAGTGACAGTTCGAACTTATACTCTACTGCCAGGCTGGCGATTATGTATAATTACTCAAAATTGCAAAAATGGAACGATATTCGTTCCTTTGGCTATCAGAATGACAATGAGTTCTTTTTCTATTATCTGGCAACGATGGAACTCGATAGCATCGAATGGGATCCGGATTTATTTAATAATGTTATGGATGATTCATTGCGATCAGCGCTTTACCGAATCGATAGCGAAAGACATCGGATCAAACCAAAGTCAGCACTGTTTTCATCTGTCCTCTCAACTATAATACCCGGTTTGGGGAAAGCGTATATTAAGCGATCCGGTGATGCTCTTTTTGCAAGTGGAATGACCGGTTTCGCTGCCCTGGTATCCTTGAAAGCGTTTGAAGCCAACCTGATCATTACCGGCGTTATTACGTCGGGTATCACACTGTCATTTTATCTGGGAACAATCTACGGAAGTTATATCGGCGCTCAATTGTACAATGAATCGCTCAAGGAAAACTGGATTGACCATCTCGAAGAATTTAACCCGGTCACCAAAAATCCATATTGGCTGGCATGGCAAAAAAAGTAATTGTAATGCTCGCCCTAATCTTTCCGGCGATTGCGAATGCCCTCAATCTGGGGGATTACTATTTCGAGAGAGGGCTCTATTTCGAGGCGGTCACCGAATTTAAACGGCAACTGTATTTTAACAAATCAGAAAGTAAGGATGACCTGTTGTATAAAATGGCTTTGGCGTACTACAATGCCGATCAAAAATACCGCGCTGAAGAACCATTAATAGAAGTTATAACGAATCCAGAAATCTCCGATACTGACAGGCAGAGTTTAATTCTACTTGCCAGAATTCATTGGGACAATTTCGATTATGAAGCGATGCGGGAAGCGCTAAATGTCTTGGTAATTCGCAGTGATACGTTGCTGCAAGATCAAATAAAGTATATCACTGCCTGGACATTTATTTATCAGGCGCAATGGGACAAAGGCATCGAAATCCTGAAATCCGTCCGGTTTATAAATACCGATAATTTAATATCAGATATACAAGGCGTTTTAAAAGTCCCGAAAAAATCCAAAAAAGCGGCATCAATTATGTCGAATATCATACCCGGCTCCGGGCAACTGTATGCCGGTGATTACCAGAATGCGCTTTACTCCTTTTTTCTCGTCGGGTCAGTTACAGGTTCAATAATCTGGAATATTATTGACCAGGCCTACTTCATTGCCGCAACAAAATACATGTTCCTGTTTTCGCGTTATTCCAGAGGAGGGTTGAAAAATTTAGCCCGTAAAACTGACGTTGATAATATTGATCGGGTCGGCTATTATCTGAAAGAAGTATCGGTAAAATACCCTGACCCCATTGATCTCCTGAAGCAGCTTTAAGACATTAATTACGGATGAAAATCTACTCCTCCGGAAACTTTTCCCAAATAATTTCCGTTTCATAGCAATTTTCCTCAATGAAACCTCCTCCCCAAAGGAATTATACGAACGAGGCAAAAGTTTTATCTATTGGAACAATGTTCTTTGATTATGCAAATTTATTAACAGTTCCGTCCCAGTGTACCCGGTAGAACTGTTTGACCTGTCTCTCTCGGATAAGGGT
>JAHIOG010000114.1 GCA_018895675.1 bacterium | reverse complement strand
GTTTCTCCATTTTCTCCATCGCAATCTGTTAATTTACTGGTGAAATGAGCAATATACCTGCGTTTAGACCAGGACTCTTTCAAATTTGCACAAACAGACCTGGAAGCTTTGCGAATTTGATCTGTCAATGAGTATTTTTCCTCTTTCGGGAATTTTTTAGATAAGAAAAAAATCTCCATAGCCTGTTCGTATGCCAACTTATAAACATCTAAATCTTTTGCTGATTTAATATACATAATTTATTGCACCATTTTTGAACTCAAAGAATCATTGTCTACGGACCACGGATTGCAGACCACGGACATATCCATTCGATTCAAGAAAGAGCCTTTTTTTATTTTACCCACTGAATTTGAGAAGGAACCAATTTTAATAATCGATATGGTATAAATGTCATTATATTAACGGGAACCGGCTTGCGTATTTTCATCATACAGGTATAATATTTCAGCGATTTTTTCAGCAGAATCCGCCGTTAATAATTCTTCCCGGCAACGGTCAATATTCAACATGCGTGAAAACTTGCTTAGCAGTTTCAGATGTTTACTTGGATATTGTTCAGGTGTAAGCAGCAAAACGAAGATATTTACCGGTAGTCCGTCAATGGCGTCAAAGTCGATACCTTCTTTGGAAATCCCGAATGACACAAGCACTTCATCAATATTAGCGTACTTCCCGTGAGGCAGCGCAACGCCTTTTCCGACACCGGTGGTCATGAGTTCTTCCCGTTTATAGACGGCGGATTTAGCCTCTTCTGCTTCGGTCAGTTTTCCGTTTTTCACCAGTACATCAACCAGCTGGGAAATTGCCTCTTCTTTTGTAGCTGCTTTGACCGGGTAAAGTATAAGACCGGGTGTTAAAATAGTAGATAATTCCAAATTCATTTACTGTTTGTCATCATATAACATCAGGAAATTTACGAGAATCCAATTTTTATACCAACTCCTAAATCTTTTTTTAGGAATCAGCGCTGTTTGAGACGGATGAAAACCCAAATCTAACGGGATGGAGTGTTGGAGTAATGGAATAATGCTGAATCTGATCATTATCTTGGGGATATTTGTGCCGAAGGCACCCCTTTGGGGCAATCTGAAATCTGTCCCAACAGGGACTCCTATATTTGTGGAGGTTACGCCGGACAAGCAACCTTAACCTTAATCTTAATCTCAACCTTAGAATAAAACCTGCCCGCCCTATATGGCTGAGCAGTTAACACTTCCTAAGCATAATCCGCATTACGGTCTTTTCGGATGGTTTGCTCTCTAACAGCTGCAATTTTCCGTAATGATATTCTTTAATGATCCGCATTGTCAGGCTGAGTCCAAGTCCCCAGCCGCGTTTCTTGGTGCTGTAACCCGGACGAAAAATATTTTTCCGATCTTTAGAGAGGATACCTTTTCCATTATCGGTGATGTCAATAGCAATCCGTCGGTTGTTTTTTAGTAATTGCGTAGTGATCAATATTTTACCGTTTAGCTGGGAGACCGCATCCAATGCATTCTTAATTAAATTTTCGATAGCCCAGGTGAACAGATCCCTGTTCATAACAGCATGATATTCACCGCCCGGTTGAAATGTAATAGATACGCCGGGTCCCAATTGGGGTAATCTTCGGCGATAGTAATCGACGGCTTCCTGTATTACCGGGTTAAGGGACGTGCCTTTTAAATTTGGTGTAGAACCGATTCTACTGAAGCGGTTAGTCACTTTTTCGAGCCGCTTAATATCTTTAGTAAGTTCATCGATGTGGTCGTTGTCCGGAACCTCAGTTTTCAATAATTCAATCCAGCCCATAAGTGAAGTAAGGGGAGTTCCTAACTGATGAGCGGTTTCTTTCGCCATTCCGACCCAGATAGACCGTTTTTCACTGCTGCGAATCAATTGGAACGAGATATAACCAAGAAAAATGAACAAGAAAACCACGGAAATTTCCACATATGGCAGCATCACTAATTGACGGATCAGATTTGTGTCCCCATAGTGGATGTAGCCCAAATTGTAATCTTTATATGTTAAAGGCAAAGGTTCATTTGCGCTATCCATCTCAGCCATGATTTTTTCAAGTTTTGTAACTGCCTCAGGGCTGGTATCAATGTCTTCGATTCCAACATTCCGCCAGGCTGTTGGTGTTTTATTGGTATCAGCGGAAATGATCATTGGGATTGAGGATTTACGAATAATCTCGTCAAAGATAAAACTAAAGTCCTGATCACTGTCCTCGATAGCCGCCTGAGCATATACGGTGGCATAAAACCGCACAATGTTGGTTAAATCATCTCGTAGTTTATTGACGATGTTTTGGGAATACCTCAACAGGGAGAAAATCAGAACAATTGCCAGGACTAACAGTAAGCGCTTTATGTTGCTTGAATGACGGTAAATGGATATTTTCATGGGCATATCTCCAGGTGTGCAATTCTATACAGATTATTGCTTTTTAATAAATGCTAATTTAAATCTATATTTATAAATCAGACTACAAACGATTAAAATCCACATCAGATAAGTAAAAACAGAAGATATGATAGCAGCCCGATGGTAACTTTTCGGTTTAAATTCAAATGTAACTATATGCTTACCGGCTGCTATTTCTATGCCTCTCAGAATATGGTTGACCTGGTATATATGGATGGGTTTGGAATCAATCGTTGCCGTCCAGCCTTTCGGGTAATAGGCTTCGGATAAAACCATAAAGGCTTTTTCATTATTTTCAACCTGAAGTGAAATATGGTTGGGAGTATATTCTGTAATCCTGATTGTGCCGGAGATGTCATAAACAGTATTGGTATCGATATCTTCTGTCGTCAATGCAAATATGCCGGGTTCAAATTCATTGCTGTTCATAAATCGGACAACTTCTTTTTCATCGTTAAATCTTTTCACGGAATTCACAAAATATGCCCGGGGCAGGGCGTTTTCATTTTTATACAAAATAGTTTTCTGAGACTGGTTTACCTCGAGGGGAATTAATCCTTCAGCCTGAATATTGCCCGGTGCGACAATATATTTGGCATTGAGCATGTTGATTACATTCCAGTTGAGAAAATTCGCCGGATCGTCTTTACGATACAGATTGTTGTCAATGATATCCTGGATGAGTTGCGGTTTAATAGCTGAATAACCACCGACAATCTGATGACGGTATGCCATATCGTTACTCTGGAATAATTGTCCGAGTCCCAGAACCCGATGATATTCAGGATCGGTGGAAATAATTTTATCAAATTTTGTCTCTTTAAAATAATTTCGTTCGACGCTTTTTGGATTTACCAACCGCGCGGTGCTCATACATCTCCAGGAAACGCCGATCATATCAACGGCAATTAAAAGAAAAATGCCTAAAATAAGCAGGTCCTTATTGATTTTCTTCTTATAATAAGTGATTAGTAACGCAACGAAAGCTGCGATAAAACCCAGCATCCTGATTGTATCCATCTGCATAAATTCAAGGCGAACTTGCCTTAGTGAATTCAGAAACTGTGGATTAGAAGCGAACCGGGCGTCTTTTGGTGAAGTAAATGAAAGAATATTCGGCAGCAGTAACG
>JAHIOG010000113.1 GCA_018895675.1 bacterium | reverse complement strand
TTCAGGACTTTAGCATCGGTAGGCGCATGATAATCTTGAAAACCTAATTCCATGTATTTACGCATATTAGGAATTTGAAAATCTAAATAACCCGGCTCTCTATCGGTGTCAGGTTTCTCTTTTTCTTCGCTCCATTTCTGAATTTTTATGGCATTCGAAAGAGTGGATGCTAATCTGAGATAATTTAAGTAGCTGTCTGTTTCAAACCCGAAAGCATATTCCCGGTATACCTTGTCAATGGAAGGAAGGACATCGCCATACTCTTTCTTTAAATTTCGGTTTTTATTCAGAAACCGGGTGAACTCCTTTTCCATCTGTTTTTTCATCGCCAATAAATTGGATTTCTTTAATCCTTCAACCATGCCCTGATTGTTTTTCAGAGCATTGTTCAAACCCTTGATTTTAGAGGAAAATTTGATGGCGAGTTCTTCATTGTTCTTGCTTTCGGCTTCAAGAGCATCAATTAGATCACGGAATATTTCTATTCTGAACGGCAACGAGCGGTTCAGATTCCAGTCAACGGAACAGGATGTCCGGTATCGCATGGTCATGCCCGGATAACCTAAAATAAAGGCAAAGTCGCCAAGCTCAAAGCCCTGTTTCGATATTGTTAAATAGGTTTTTGAATTGAAAGGAATATTGTCAGAGCTGTATTCGGCCGGAATTCCATCCGGGCCTGTATAAACCCGCATAAAAGAGAAGTCACCCGTATGACGCGGCCACATCCAGTTGTCAATATCGCCTCCATAATTACCAATCGAGCCTGGCGGCGCAAAGACAAGTCGAATATCCTTGAATTTCATATAGGTGAACAGATAATAAGCCGAGCCGTCCAGCATGGAAACGACGCGTCCTTCCGTACCTTCTGCCAAATTCTCGCACTCCTTTTCAATTTGGGCAATAATTTTGCTAATGGCTTCCGAGCGCTCCGCCGGTGACACCTTATCGTTCACGGCTACCAAAACCCGGTCGGTAATATCTATAAAATTTAAAGTGATATAAGCGTCATATCCCGGCGCCGGTAGTTCATCCTGATAGCTGCCGGCATAAAATCCTTTCTCAAGAAAATTGTTTTCCGGTGTTGAATTTCTCTGGATAGCGCCATAAGCCACATGATGGTTTGTTAAAACCAGACCGTTAGGCGATACAAAAGAGCCGGTGCCGCCATCTATAATAATCACCGCATCGGATAATCCGCCGCCACCCGGCTTATAAATATCTTCCGGCGACAGTTGAAAGCCTTCTAAATTACCGGGAATATTATCCGGGAGAAACATACCTTCGTCGGCAAACGTTTGAAGTCCGAGAGCAATTAACAGAATAATTGTCCCCGAAAGAAAAAATGTGTTTCTTTTCATCCTGCTTACCTCTTTTATTATTTATACAAATTTTTCATCAATATAAAAGTCGAACTTTTGCTTGATCCGGTTGCGTCAATGATCAAAAACCGCGCTCTTTGCGGATATTCTGGTAGGCATCATTAATGGCTTTAAATTTTTCCTCCGCCAGTTGCTGAATTTCCGGTCCGAGACTCGCTACTTTGTCAGGATGATATTTTACCGCCAGGTCCCTATAGGACTTTTTAATCGTTTCAACATCATCTCCGGGTTGGACATTCAGTATGCTATACGACTGGTTATTATTTTCAATAAAAATGGATTTTATAGATTCATAATCTTTTGCTGTGATACCTAAGCCAACACAGACTTCCTGAATAGCTTGAAGTTCTACTTTTTGGAACACTCTGTCCGCACCGGCAATTCCAAAAAGCACATGAACAAGTTCTAAACGGGAATAGTAATCCATATGTTCGCCGATCTGCCTGGCGACATCGTGTATATTGTAATTCTTTTTCAGAATTTCCTGATACAGGTAGAGCAAATCCTGGGCATTCTGCTTGCCAAATTTTTCAACAAGGAATTTTTTTACATACTGTATTTCAGAAGAACGAACTGTTTTATCCGATTTACTGACATGTGCAAACAGGGACAGCATAGCTACCGCGAAATCACCCGCTCGCGTGTCTCCATAGGGAGAGGCGCCACCACGATTATATTCCCCCGAATATCCGCTTCGCTTAGAATTTTCCGACAGCATGCTTCCAATATATGCGCCAAAAATCGCACCCAGGGGCCCAAGCAACGCCCAACCAATACCGCCGCCGATAATCGTTCCTGTCCATTTGCCCATTTAATAACCTCTCAATCGCCATCATAGAAAACAGTAAATTATAAAGATAAATCCTCAAATTTCCAACTTGCATATATAAAAACCTCCCGAATGTTTCCACTCCGGAAGGTTTTTTAGATAAATATATTGGATTTAATGCTATCGAATAGAGATCCCGGCACCTATTGTGACAACATTATCTACACCCATTGAATAATCGGCGCTAACGTTGAAGACTGCAAGCCTAACGCGGGCGCCAACAGTTGTGCGGAATTTATTCTCTCCTTTCATGTCAAATTTGATCGGTGTTATTGTACCATCATCTGTTATAAAGTCATATTTTAATTTAATGTTGGAACTCTCAACACCGACAGCGCCATAAACACCAACACCGATAACCAATAGGCTAATATCTTTTCCAACCATTAAACTCATTAATGTATTATTAGCCTCCAGTACATCACCAAGCGTCATCTTCTGCGTATAGGCGCCTACTGAAATATTTACCGGAAACAATGGAATCGGAATAAATGGATCGAGAGCCAGTTTAACACCGCCGCCAAAAAATTTGAACATGCCAAGGTCCTCTCCCAAATCTATCTCTGGTATCCCTCTGAAAACAAGCTCTGCCTTTATGGGCAACATTGGTACAGATAGCCCAACCGCAGCCTGAGGAACAATCAGAGGCAGAAACTCCAAGCCCGTTCCCGCTATCTTAAGAGATGGAACTACATCTAAAGCCTCATCTGCCGCACCATCAATTAATGAACTGGCTGTGCTTAACTCTGTTTGCGTGGCTCCCTCGCTAATTAGTTGGCCCTCTATCAAATCAACTATTTGATCCTTTGTTGCCCGAACATCAACCTCCTCATCACTTCCGAAGAAAGTTGGAACTTCATGATTTGGATAGAGGTCTGCAGCAGTAAGACTAATACTATAACCAGATATTGATGTCGAAAAACTGTAACCGCTTAGCTGGGAAATATCAAAATTAAATGTCTTTTGATCGTCTGGAAATGTTACTATCATGGCACGAACACCAAAGTCAAACCCCAATAGCTTATGTGGCTTGGCAGAATGAAACCAGCCACTGTTCATACCCGAACCAAAGGCTGTCACCAATGGGTTTACATACATTTCTGCATTCTTCTCCATCATAGTTTGCAATCTTTCTTCAAGAGACTGCGCCGAGGCAATTCCCGTCAAAAAAACAACGGTCAACAGGATGCAAAGAACTTTTAAGTAGTGTTTCATATCATTCTCCTTGTTTAAATGCTAAACGTTTTCCTTCTGTGTAGCCTACTTTATGTCAATTTGATACAAAAATCAAGAAATAAATATTTTTTTTATCGCGCCAGCACTAACGTTGTGACATATCCCACAGTCTTATCGCTCATTGTGTCTGTGGCGCTGCAGCGAACCACGTACATGCCTATTCGGGCTTTATCGCCATGTTTACTCGATCCGTCCCAGTAGATGGCTCCTTCGGAAGACAACGACAAATTTTTCGCCGGTTGGAAAATCAGGCGCCCCATCAAATCATATATTTCCACTGTAACCATAGCGCTCGGAAAAGGGAGTTTAAACAATATTGCCACCTCATCATCGAAACCATCGCCATTGGGGGAAAAAGGATTTGGCTCTACTTTAATTCCCGGTTTTTTCCATTCCTTTGAAATGGCAACGCTGTTTACTCGTCCGGGGGTTCCGCCATCGGGCGATGCGGACAGACGCCAGTTGTTTTGGAAATTGGGATTCGTATAAAAGACTCTTTCCATCGATGTGTTATTAGTGATCAGCCAATCAGAATTATATCGCAAGCTATCTATCGTTTTACCAGTTGGGTCTTTAAGCACGACACAGTCCTCGACATTATTCAAGGATGGAAACGAATTTATGACACAGGTGTTTTCCGGGTACACGCCCGTAAAATTAAATATCGTAGAATCTGCCGCAAAAACAAAGTAGCCCTGGGCAGACACGGTCTTTTTCTCCATATTTTGCGCCGGTTTACCAATGTTTTCGTCACACAGCGACCATCCCTTCAGCGGCATATCGTCCAATCCGGGGTTGTAAACTTCAACATATTCAGAAATGGAATTGTTGCCGGTTTCAATATCAAGAGGGATTGCCATAAACTCTGACAGAAGCAACGCTCCCTCCTCAAAGGACACCTTCAGTGTTATAAAAAGAGAATCGTTTAATGGATTCACATCAGTTTCCCACTTCAGCGCAGTTACTATACGATGAAACCCCGATTTTAACGGTCCGATCTGAATGTCAATTGTATCAATGGACCCTGCTTTTATCGGTTTCAGCGTTTCTTTAGCTAATAGCTGTTCGGAGCCTTCATCTTCATCATACATTATCAAGAATGCAGAAGTAATGTCATTCAGACCAATATTGGAAAACCAACACTTAATTGTAAATTCCGTTTCTGAACTGCCGGTCTCCGGAGTTGCCGCCACAGAATCCAGAGAAAGATCGTGAGTCGCCGGTGTCACTGAATTAACGAATCCCGGCGTCGCTCCATTAAGGGCTGTTGATGGAAACCATTCATCCGGTGAAAAGCTGGAATTTGCCGGAAGAGTCTTTTCCAGAGAAACGCCCTGTTTCAGCCCCCAGCTGTCGTCATACATCAGAGAATCAATCGTTGTGCCGGTCAGATCTTTTAAAATAACTTTATCGGATGTGTTATTAAACCCCGGCCATCTTGGTGGCACAACAATCACCGCCTCTGTAGGTGGAAAATAGTCAAAATAGATACTGTCCTTCACCAACACCAGATATTCTCCCGATGATACCTTTGTGTTTTTTTCCAATGTAACGGCGCTTCGTTTATTTGTTAGGCTCCATCCTTGTAATTTTATATCGGTACTCCCCACATTAACAAATTCAACAAATTCCGTCTGTTCTGGTGTGGGATACGCCAAAAACTCATTCAGCACTAACGAGCAAACCGGATAGGCGACTAACAGATTTGTATGAGCGACATTATCAGCTATATGCTCATCGCCGCTCATCGCCACCATGGCAATATAGGAACACTTTCCGGATCTTTCGGAAAATATTACTCCATCGAGAATAATCGTCGAATCCGGAAGCAGAGGAGGGACACTGTGAATGCTCCACACAAGTTCGCCTGGAGCGGCGCGAGAATCCTCGTTCCAATCGTGAAACAATTCAAGGGAAAACGATTTTGATTCTTCGCTGCCACTGTTTTTTATCTCAATCTGAAACCCGGCTGAAAAAACCAGAGATACCGTTGAATCAACAAAGACAAAACTGCCCGGAATTATGGAAAGATCAAGTTGGTATTTTAAGATTGAATTGATCGCTCCCGGTGTCGCCCCCGAGGTAGAAATAGAGCCACCCCAGTTGTTTTCTCCCAAAGCCGGAAAGTTGGGATCTTTTCGCTCAATTGTTATCCCGGTAGCTCCACCCCAGCTCTGTTCAAAATAAATCTGCTCAACCGAGTGACCGATCGCATCACATAAAAACAACGAATCCGAAGAGTTGTTTATCACAGGGAACTCGTCCGGAACAACCAGCATGCCCGAAAAATCCGGATACGCCTGAAGAAAATCTTGTTTTGCTGCAACAATAATAAATTCCTCCGGCTCAATAAACAGCGGTTGTGCTGATAATATGCGCCACTTACCATTCGCATCCCGGTAGCTCCACTTATTCAAATCTACCGGGAAAGAAGACGGATTGAACAATTCAAACCATTCCGTCTCGCCTGTTTCCGGTGTGTACATAATTTCATTAATAACGATTGAATTTTCAGGATATCCAACAGCAAACAGACAACTGTCCTGGTCATTTTCGGTGAGTTCATCCCCATGGCAAATAACAGCTGCAAAGAGCTGGTAAGCGCCGCCGTATATCGTTTCAATTATTTGGAATCCA
>JAHIOG010000112.1 GCA_018895675.1 bacterium | reverse complement strand
TTCCCCCTTTACTAAGGGGGAATTTTAATATTCCCCTCTAATAAGTTGAACGAAGAGAAATCCCGATCTTCGGGGAGGGGTGTCCGAAGGACGGGGTGTGTTACTCTCTAAAGTCGGGACAACAGGTAGAAGCCATTATATCCCATCGAATAAATTCCCCAGGGGGACAGGCGATGGTTAATGTTTTTCTGCAACCGTGATTAGTGTCATTCTGAGGGAGGAACGACCGAAGAATCGCTTAAGACCAACGCACCAGTCCAACCCGATTCTTCGTCGCAAGCTCCTCATCTCAAAGAGACCCCCTTGGGGGAATGACAGCTTTGATACTTTTTATCTCAAAGAGATCCCCTTGGGACGAGACTATCAATAATAACATATCAGGTGAAATAACTGTTTCAATAGTTTCCAAATATTTCTTAATATACTTCAAATTATAGGTTTTTTAAGTAAACTATTATTTTATCAGTTTTATTAACATTGAAATTATGAAGAAAATGATAGATGAATGGAACATGAAGAACATGGATGGGAAACTCACCCCGCTAATGTCAAAATAAGGCAACTATCCATTCAGTAAAGGAGAAGAAAGGATGAAAGGTTCAAGGATTCGGCTACTGATAATCTTGATTCTTATCTTGCTGCTAACGGTATGTTTAAGTGCACAAACAGGCGACATTATTGGTGTGGTTATTGATAAAGAAACCCAGGCCCCGTTGATCGGAGTAAATGTTGTTGTTAGCGGTACCGACCGGGGCGCTGCCACTGATCTTGATGGCAAATATCATATCCGTAACATTCCTGTGGGGACTTATAATCTCAGCTTTTATATGATGGGATATGAGAAGCTGGAAAAACTCAATATCCCGGTCAGTCCGGATAGAATTTCCCAAATGGATGTATCGCTGGGAATAAGCTCCATTGCTGGTGAAGAGGTTGTTGTCACTGCAACTGCTTTTGTAAAGGCGCGTGATGCGGTTGTTTCGGATCGAAACATTGATTATACTGAATTGGTTCGTGATCCTGGTAGCGCTATGGACGTTCAGCGTATGATGCAGGCGCTGCCTGCGGTTGTATCCGGCGCTGACCAGGAGAATGAAATAATAGTCCGGGGCGGCGAGCCGGCAGAAAATCTTTTTCTAATGGATAATATTGAAATTCCAAATCCAAACCATTTCGGTTATCAGGGCACAGGTGGTGGTCCCATCGCTATAATCAATCCATTGTTTATTCGAGAAGTGGACTTCTATGCAGGAGCATTCCCTGCCCGATACGGCGGCAAAGCATCATCCGTCATGGACATTCATCTGAAGGAGGGAAACCGTGAGAAATTCCACATGGACCTGGATATGGGAATGTCCGGTATCGGACTTTTTATAGAAGGTCCCCTTGCAAATGGCGCTGTTTCATATATGCTCGGATTTCATAAAAGCTATCTTGATCTTATGATTAAAAGTTTCGGTATGACAGCGGTGCCCCAATACTATAGCTTACAGGGAAAGCTTGTCTGGTACCTCTCACCAAAAACCAAACTAATCTGGAATGGTCTCTACGGAAACGATGCTATTAATATTGGCGAGGGCGATGAAAGCGTTTCACAAGGAGCAGAGTATGTAGATGTGAAAGGCTATGAATATGCTACGGGATTAACTTTAAAAACACTCTTTGGGGAAAACCGGTATTCACTCATAACACTATCAAATGTCGGCAATTATTGGGATTATAATGTGAAAGAAGGCATGGCGGACGGCAGCAGGAATACCTTTTTCACCAAGAATGACCTCGAAACCGAATGGACACTTAAAGGAGATTACTTTCATCGTATTAATAACCAACACGATTTCATGGTTGGAGCAAATATTAAATATATACGGTTCAATCATAAGGATTGGTTTGAAGGAGATACAGCCTGGACATATTATTATCATCCCTATGATGATCCGGACGATATGACATTTTATTTTGATGCCGATGATTATTACACTGACCATCCGGATACATTCGCTATATTCGATACAGCATGGGTCTATAACGAGTGGAATTTAGATAAAAATATAAGGACAACAAAGTACGCTGTTTATGGTCAATACAAGTGGAAACCAACACCGAAGATCACTCTCACTGCAGGATTACGCTATTCGGAATTTGAGTATTCAAACTACAGTATGCTCGCGCCACGTTTTGGATTTTCTTATAAATTAACACCCGTAACTTCAATTAATATTGGTTACGGAAAGCATTTTCAGGAACCGGCATATTTTCACTTTACCGCTAATCTCGAAAAGAACAGAAAGTTAAAAAGCCGTTCAACTGATCAATACGTGCTTGGCGTCGAACATCTGTTTACCAAAGACATGAAGGGCAGCATCGAAATCTATCAGAAGGATTATCAGAACCTCTCACTTCCGAGATCGTGGATAGAGCATGATTCTTTGGATTACTACAAAAATGAGATGATGAGCATCGGTGAAGGTTATTCCAGAGGAATTGAATTTTTCTTACAGAAGAAATTGAGCGAAGACTTTAATTTCACTCTTTCTTACTCGCATTATATCGCAAAAAGAAAAGATGCACGAAGAGCGGATGAACCTTACTATATTGCGGATTATGATTTCAGAGATGTATTTACATTCATTTCAGGATACCGCTGGAATATGCATGAATATAAATGGTACCAAAATGTAAGAGATAAGATGTTGTGGAAAGCAATGTCCTGGTTAATTTCACCGGGAGATGAATTTGAAATAAGCGTTCGCTCGAGATACACCAGGGGACGACCATATACCAGGCAGACCTACGATCCCTATCTGCGCCGCTGGTACACAAGCTGGAGCACAGATATTAATACTGAGCGCTTACCGGAATATCACCGTTTTGATTTAATGATCCTGAGAAGATGGATGTACAAAAGCTCCGCTCTTGTTGCTTATATAGATATAATGAATATTTATGGTCGCAAAAATATCTGGGGATACAACTATGCCGCTGATGGGAGCATAGAAAACGTCTATCAATTCAGCCTCTTCCCGGTAGGCGGATTTACACTTGAGTTTTAAGGATATTTTAACGTTACAACTTAATATCGCTTATTCTTTTGAGAAATATTCTGAGATCAAGTTAAAGCATCAACAATCTCCTATCTCATCAAAACCATCCGTTTAGTCTTGATAAAATCACCCGCAATAATCTGATAAATGTAGATACCACTTGAAACCAATTCACCGGATTCGCTTCTTGCATCCCAGACGGCTCGATAATAACCGGCACTTTGTTCTTCATTTATAAGAGTTCTTACACATTGACCAAGAATGTTGTAAATGACCAATCTTACGTGGGATTGAACCGGGAGCTAATATTTAATTGCGGTATGAGGATTAAAAGGATATTGTTTGCTTACAACATTTTTGTTCATCTTGCATTTCCCGAATCGGATCGGCATCTCATTCTGATTCTGATAGTTCCAGGTGTGATTACTGTAAAATTTTGAGAGAGCTCATTAATATGTTCTTGAATTGCTATTGCCACTAACTCTGCTTTACGTTGCGATGATAAACCTGCTAAGCGAATTAAGAAAATTCCACTTTCAATAAGACTTTGCTGAAACGCCAAATTCCCAAAGTCCTTATCCGCTGTAAGTAATACTGCTGATTCCTGATTCGCTTGTTGAATCACTTCCTTATCCGAAATGCTTCGTTCCATTTCTATTACATAGAGAACGATATGGCCATCCTTTCGGAGACGTTCTACGATTTGCTTATCAACATTCTCATCGGCAAAAAACTTCACAAGACTGCCTTTGGCAGTGGATAGACGACATCAGCATGTAAAGCATCGGCTGCAAAAGATAGAGCTGCTTTAACAGCTTCTTTTGTTAGACGAGGATGGGCTTCAATAATTTGATCAATAGTTTCACCTGCAGCAAGCTTCTCAAGAATGAGTTCAACAGTAATTCGGGTGCCAGCTATGACTGGCTTACCCATCATCACCAAAGGGTCTGACTGAATAATTCCTTTATACATTCTTCCTCCAAATAAAAAAACTCTTTGTAATTTAGTACTTTTCTTAATATTAGATATACTTTTTATATCAAGTTAAAAAATCCATTGAGCATTTAATCAGATTGCCTTAAGATTAACTTAACACAAGTTCTTAATATCACTTGTTCTCTTGAGAAAAATTCTTAGATGAACTTGTGTCAAGTTAACAAGGGGAAGCCATCTACCGCCAAAAAGTGACCGTGCAAAAGAAAAAGCCCGATTTTTATTGAATCGGGCTTTTTCTTTTACTGTTTCCATATTCATTTTTCGGTATTTGATATGACAGGAATAGACAGAAGTAAAAAAATAGATAATCGGTCGAAATTCTTATAGATCTCAAACATAAGTTTTTAAAAATTCCCTTAACACGTTATAATCGTGATATCTTGCGCCAATTTCAAAATTTCTATCTAACAGTATATTTGTTTCCTTAGATGTCAGCGCTTTAATTGACTCAATAGCAGCCTTATTTACTTTAGAAACATCAATTTCTATCAGATTATTTTTATCATTGCCGCGAATTTTACTACCGAGGGAAATTAAAAAATAGCCCTCTTTTTTTATATCTGATATGAATACGGGATATTCAAATAATACAATTGGTTTTTTAGCAAAAACTGTCTCAATAAATTGATTGCCCCAGCCTTCAAATATACTTGGATAAGTAATAAGGTCGGAAAAAACATATACATCCCACAATGAGTAAATCTTTTTGTCTCCATAGCTTCGTTCAGCGCCAACAAGTTGATGGATAAACTTGGTTTTAATATTTGCCGTATTTATTTTATCCTTGAGATTCTTGAGATACTGTTTGTCAAATTCTTCAGCATATCCCGCTAGTATTAAAACTATATTACTGTCATTGGTGATCGCTTTGCCGTTGTATAATGTTTTTCCTGTCAATTTATCTTTCTGTCTTTCTAATTCTCGGACAAATTGAATCGTTAATTCTATCCCTTTGCGCTTCACAATTCTCGTTGCCTGTAGAATTACAAGATCATTTGGTTTTACGCCAATCGTCCGAAGAAGATCAGAATTATATTCGTCCGGAGTCCAGGATTTTTGTTTAAAATCAAAGACATCCGGAATTACAGCCGCGCTAATACCTTTTCTCCGCTTTAATTCAGTCTGTGCCAGTGAATTAATGCACACATGTATGATATTATTTATTTGGAGCGGAGGAACATAAGTTTCCAGATATTCGGTAATCTCCTCATTTACTGGCTCCAAAAAATCTTTTCTTTCCCAGTAAAAATCATGATGTGTGGCAATAACCGGAATATTGAGTCTTCGGGCTATTCTTGCAAATGCAGATGCGGCGCTAATATGCAGCCCCAGTGAAAACATGTTATGCAAAAATATTACATCAAATTTCTCCTTATGATGATAAGCTAGAAACGCCCTCTCAATGCGCTTTGAGACTTCATCAATCATATCTATCAAATTCCCGGAATCAAGAGTTGCCTTATTGAAATATTTAAAACAATTTTCTTTAATATCACGCATAATCGGAGTGTCATACTCCAATTTATCAATGATAAAATCAGCTCCACTTTGCCTTGGACCAGATACAAGTTTTACCTCACAGCCCATTTCTTCCAGAATTTGACGTCGTTTCTCAATTTCTAACGAAACACCATCCGTCAAGCCAACTCTATAATGAACAATAACTGCTTTTTTTCTACCCACCCGTATTCTCACATTCTAATTTCTTGTCATCAACAAACAATATCTAATTTTTCTACAAATCATATTTCAAAATCCGGTGCTAAATTATCATTATTTTATCTATATTTGTAGTGAAATACTATTCAACCTATTCCAACCATCAATTAATTGTTAACCGCAACCGGTTTTTAACCATAGCACCTCATATGGTGCCATTTCAATATTCAATACGCCATTGATTACTTCATAAAACCGATTTTCTAATATATTTAACAAACCGCCAACTGGTATCGTTTGTAAATCTTTTATTGCTATTGTAATTTGCTGTGAATCCTTTGAAAGATTATGCAGGCATAAAACTGTCTCTTTTTTATCAGGAGAAATTCGCTTTATCGCAAAAACGGAAGATTGACAAAAAAGAACTGACTGTTTGCCCATAGGATGAAAAGAATATTCCGACCCCCTCTTTTTGATCATCTCAATATACGGATAGAACACTTTGCTACGAAGCGATCCGCGATCCACCAAATCTGTCATCAGATCACTTTTATTCAGTTTTTCGCGATTGATGCTGCGAAAATGTCCTGTCTTATCAATGCCCTCTTTCCAATTCCGCGATCCTAACAGGCTATGAAAATAAATTCCCGGTACACCGCGAAAAGTAAGCATTATCGACTGTGACATCAGAAACCGTTTAGCTACAAT
>JAHIOG010000111.1 GCA_018895675.1 bacterium | reverse complement strand
TTCTACAATAGCGTCATCGGGCAGATTCTTAAGAACATTTTTATAGACATCATAGAGACGGATGTATATTCCTCTATCCTTCAATGTCTCAAGGTCAGCTGCCGATATTTTTCCCCAGCGTTCAAACCATGCCAGCAGGGACTCCTGCTCTTCGATAATGCCGTCGTTCTGTTGCCTTTCTGACGACAGTGCCAGAATCTCATCGACCAATTTCTCTGTATTATCTGTCTTATCCGTTTTATCAGCAACACCCTGAACGTTATTCTCAATAATTAAAAGGCTTTTCTCAATGGAATTCAACCGGGCTTCCAATCCTGATATATCATCCGATATCGGCGGCTTTAAATGCTGAATATGAACAACGCCCAATTTGCGCAGCTGCCTGAGCGCCGCGTCCTTGTGTCTCGCGCTGATAAACAGGGTCACTTTTTGCATCGGGACAATCATGCCGCAGCCAGCTCCTTTTTCTTCTGTATTTTGCTTTTGGAAATTTTTCCACGAACCACTTCCGCCGTCTGTATATCACCTAAATAAATCCGGATAACCCGGATATTTTCCCGGGCTTCCGGTATTTTCACTTTTTCAAAAAGGTTAATGCGCTGGATCGTGATGCGGAGTTCTTCACGCAGCACCCCCATCTGTTTTTCAAGGGTCATTATTTTGACTTTTTGTGAAATCTGTTCTTTGCAGGCTTCGATACCTCTATCTACCCATAATGGAATCTTAAAAAAGTCGTATTCTTCATCTTTGAAAATGACCTCTTTAAAAATATCAATATCTATTCCCGCGATATTTCCACCGGTCGTGACAATCTTTTCGATGGAGAAAAGAGACGGTATGTCGATCTCTTCCCCAAAAACATCTACCCACCGGAACAGCTCCCGTTCGAAGCGCTCTATTTCCTTCCGGATTGTTTCAATCTGATGGGTAATGATCCGGATCTCGTTGACTAGTTGGGTCTTTTTCAATTCCAGTGTAGGCAGATAGCGGGTATAACGCTTGAGCGCCTCTTTCTGGTTCTTTAATTCGTTTTTAGTTAAACGAATCTTTGCCATTACGCAGCTTCCTTCGGCCAGAATTTTTTAACCAGATCGGTTTTCATACGGGTCTCTTCCGGCGTGAAACATTCCGCTAAAATTTTCCAACCCAGATCGAGGGCATCTTCCAGGGCGATATTAACCGACAGATCCATCATATTGGATTCAAATAATTTTCCATATTTCAGCAATTTCTTGTCCCATTCGCTCATCCGGAAACCCATGGCGCGTTTTTCTTCGGTCTCGTTGTACTGGGCATAGAGTTGGATCATACCATCCATAATTGCGCGGTGATCGTCACGGGTTTTATCATTAACCTGCTGTTTCAAACGGCTGAGTGACCCAAATGGTTCAATCCGTCCGTTTCGCAGATAGAACTGACCTTCGGTGATATATCCCGTGTTATCGGGCACCGGATGAGTGACGTCATCGCCGGGCATGGTCGTCGCTGCCAGAATCGTCACAGAACCGGCGGTATCAAAATCCACCGCTTTTTCATAACGGGCAGCCAATTGTGAATAAAGATCCCCCGGATAACCACGGTTGGACGGGACCTGTTCCATAGTAATGGCGATTTCCTTCAGCGCGTCGGCAAAGTTGGTCATATCGGTGAGCAGAACGAGAATATTTTTACCTTTCAAGGCAAAGCGTTCCGCTACCGCCAGGCAGAGATCAGGCACCATCAAACCCTCCACGATCGGGTCTGACGCTGTATGAACAAAGAAGATCGACCGGCTCAGAGCCCCGCCCTCTTCCAGAGTATTTTTAAAATACATGTACTGATCGTATTTCAATCCGATACCGCCAAGGACGATCATATCCACTTCCGCCTGCAGCGCAATACGCGCCAGCAGCTCGTTGTAGGGTTCGCCGGACACCGAAAATATCGGCAACTTTTGGGAAACCACCAGAGAGTTGAAAAGATCGATCATCGGGATATTAGTACGGATCATATTCCGGGGAATAATGCGCTTGGCGGGATTTACCGACGGTCCGGCAATCTCGATCATATTTTCAGTTAACGCCGGTCCTCTGTCACGGGGAACGCCGCTGCCGTTGAAAATTCTACCGAGCATATTATCCGAAAAAGTCACGCGCATGGGATTTCCCAGAAAGCGGATTTCGTCGTTGGTGGCAATACCCTGGCTGCCGGCAAAGACCTGCAGCGATACAATATCGTTTTCGAGTTTAATTACCTGGGCGAGAGATTTACCGCGCTGGGTTGTAACTTCCGCAAGCTCTTCATAAGCGACATCGCTCGCGCGGACGGTAATGACATTACCGGTTACACTTAATATTTTATTATATACCTTCTGCATCGCTTGAGTTTTCCTCAATCAATTTGGTTATTATAGCTTCCTGCTTATTAAACTCTTCATCTTTCATATCGATGTAGTTCCAGTCGATGAATAATTGACGCATTTTATTAAAGAAATTCCGGGCTTCGTTTTTTTCTTTCAGGCTGAATTCAGTCATCAGCACGTCGTGGACATATTTGAAGGCATATTTTTGACGTTCGGGAGATGTCGCTCCATCTACGGAATCAAAAGAGTTCTGCTGCAGATAGACGCTATCGAGAAATTCGGATTTCAGATAAATGATATAATCTTCAATCGACGTACCTTCTTCACCAACTACCAGCATCATCTGGTGAACTTCATTCCCTTTAAACAGTATTTTTCGGGCGTCGTCAATCAATTTCGGTTGATTAAAACTCTTGTACTTCGACCAGCTTTCCAGCGGATGAATTGCCGGGTAGCGCCGGGCATTTGAGCGATCGCGGGATAAACCATGAAATGCGCCGACTACTTTCAGCGTCGATTGAGTCACCGGCTCTTCGAAGTTTCCACCTGCCGGACTGACCGTCCCGCCGATGGTCAGACTTCCCATGTTCCCGTCGTTTAGCTCCACCAAACCGGCGCGTTCATAGAATTGAGCAATCCGGGATTCCAGGTAAGCGGGAAAGGCTTCCTCGCCGGGGATTTCTTCGAGACGACCGGACAGCTCGCGCATCGCCTGGGCCCAGCGGGAGGTTGAATCAGCTAATAAAAGCACATTCAAACCCATCTGCCGGTAATATTCGCCGAGCGTTGCCGCTGTATATACCGATGCTTCGCGGGCAGCCACCGGCATGGAACTGGTGTTACAGATGATGATCGTTCGTTCCATTAATGATTTACCGGTGCGGGGATCGGTAATTTCCGGAAACTCCCGCAGGGTTTCCACAACCTCGCCGGCGCGTTCCCCGCAGGCGGCGATAATCACGATATCGGCTTCCGCGAAACGGCTGGTAACCTGCTGAAGGACGGTTTTACCGGCGCCGAAAGGACCGGGAATACAGTAGGTTCCACCCCTGGCAACCGGGAAAAAGGTGTCGATAATACGAGTCTGGGTCACCAATGGTTCTTTGGGCACCATCTTTTCACGGTAATTGGTGATTGGTATTTTTACAGGCCAATCAAAATACATCATAAGTTCTAACTGATCGCCCTTGTCGTTCTCAATTGTGGCGATGACGTGATCAACTTTATAACTGTCTTTCTCAACGATGGATTTTACCGTAAAATTTCCCTGATAGTCGAACGGCACAAAAATCTTGTGCTCGAAAATACCTTCGCTAACATGACCGAGGATACTGCCTCCTGTAACGATATCACCTTTTTTAGCCGTTGGTGTAAACTCCCATTTCTTGTTGAAATCCAAAGCATCGAGGATCACGCCTCGCTTCAGGAAAAAGCCGTGCAATTCCGCCAGTTCGTTCAGGGGATTCTGTAAACCATCATATACCATTCCTAAAATTCCAGGTCCCAGTTGCACCGAGAGCATTTCACCGGTAAATTCCACTTTGTCACCAATTTTCAAACCCTTGGTGATCTCAAACACCTGCATAAACGCAATATTACCCTGAATCTTGATCACTTCGGACTTCAGACGATCCTCGCCGGTAATCGCATAACCCACCTCGTTCTGGATAATATTGCCGTCGAAGGCAACCGAAATCATGTTGCCGTTAATACCAACAATGCTTCCTTTAGTCTTATTCATACGCCTATTTCAGCAAATGTTTTAAATTTTTCTTTGCCTGTATCTTTATCAAAATACTGTAGTCTCCGTAATATCTGGAGCTTCAGATAATATAACGCCAGAAATTCAATATCCGAGTAATGTCCAAACTCCAGCTCGTTTATTGCCTGCAAGCGTAATTGGAGTAGTTTTTTTTCCACATCCAGCGGATTGCCCTCCTTCAAAACCGAAACAGGAAACAACAACGGTTTATGCTCCTGCCGGTTGCGCAAGGCTTGACGGTACTGAACCAATTCGTTCCTCAGGGCAAATTCATAGAGTATGTATTCCTTGAGAATCGGCAGATCGGATTTTTTCACCGTAATGGTATTGATATTCGCTTTTTTCAGAGCCTTTAAATCTCCTTTAATTAACCACTTTTGCGCTTCGTACAGGAATCTTTCGACTGTCATGAAAGGTTCCTTGTCGAAATACAGTGCCGGAAGTTGTGCGGCTAAATAGTAATATCTATCCATTACGCTTTATCTAATATTTCTCTTATGCCGGGATTTAAAAACTCGGCGAGAAATTCCGCGATGCTCTCATCGGTAAAATCATAATAGACATTGTTGTCTTTTAACCCGATGCGGAAGCCTTTTGAAATACCTTTATCCACTTTTATAGTAAGGGTGTCTTTTAATTCAGAACGGCTTTTTACAAACATCAATTCCCGCAATTTTTCCAGGTCTTTCTCGCTGACCAATACTTCCAGTTTGGCTCCGTCACTCCAATGCTCCACTATTTTGATGATCAGTTCTTTCATAAAGTCCGGCGAGAGGGCGGTGCCCAGCTCCCTTTGAAATACCTTATCAAACAGCTTTATCAATTTTTCCTTTGTCACAAGCACAGTATCACGGGCAGCCTGCTTCAAAGCGGATTCGGCATTGGACTGGAGTTTTTCTGCCTGCTTCCC
>JAHIOG010000110.1 GCA_018895675.1 bacterium | reverse complement strand
TCGCCATATTGTGACAGGACCTTTGTGTAATCAATTGTGTCGGCTTTTATTCTTGGAGGAGTGCCGGTTTTCAGCCTACCGGATTTTAGGCCAATTTTATTTAGAGATTCTGTTAAGCCTATCGCGCTCTTTTCATCGAGACGGCCTCCTGTAAATTGGTCCATTCCGATGTGAATTAACCCGTTTAAAAATGTGCCGGCGGTAATAATTGCTGCCTTACAAGGAATCGCTCCGTGGTTGATAGTTTTCACTGCGACAATGCGGGAATTTTCAGCGACAATCTTTGTGACAATATCTTCGATGACAGATAGATTATCCTGGTTCATGACACGCTTTTGCATTTCAAGAGAATATTGATTTTTGTCCGCCTGGGCGCGGGGAGACCACACCGCCCGCCCTTTAGATCGATTAAGCATTTTAAATTGAATGCCGGTTATATCGATAACTTTAGCCATCTCGCCACCGAGGGCATCAATTTCAGCAACCAGGTGACCCTTTGCCAGTCCACCGATAGCCGGGTTGCACGACATTCTGGCGATGGCGGTTTTTTTCATGGTTATCAATAAAGTGTTTATGCCCATTCTTGCAGAAACCAACGACGCTTCCACGCCAGCATGTCCGCCGCCAACCACGATGTTCTCAAAAGTACGTTTCACGTGAAACCCTATTTGCCAATGCAAAAGTGACTAAAAATATTGTTAAGAATATCCTCATTTGTTGTTTTTCCCAATATGGCGTCTAAGTGATCAAGAGCTTCGCGGAGGTCAATTACAATAATTTCGGACGGATTATCAGCTATTGCGCTATCGACGGATTTCATAAGACTTTTTAGAGCCATATTAAGAGCTTCTTTATGTCGCAGCCGTGTAATAAAGACCGATTCGCTTTCTTGACGGAGCCGCTCAATCTTTTTAACCATTCCGGACGTTATTTCATGAATACCGGTGAAATATTTTGCGGAACAAAAATAGTGTTGTTGCCCAGCAAATTGTTTTTTTACTTTACTGATCAGGTGAGGCTTTGCCAGGTCTGACTTGTTCAGGATATAAATTACTTTTTCGGAAATTTCATCCGATAATGGTAATACGTTGGCACGGAGGTCAGAAATATCTAAGACATAAAAGATGATATTTCCTGTGTTTACAAGATCTTTGGATTTTGACACACCGGCAGACTCAATAGAATCGTCGGTGTCACGAATTCCCGCCGTGTCGATTAATCGGAATTGATAATCGCCGACCCGGATCGACTCTTCGATAAAATCTCTGGTTGTTCCCGGCGAAGGAGACACAATGACCCGTTCTTCTTTTAAAAAGGCATTGAAGAGACTTGATTTTCCACTGTTTGGCGGTCCGATTATTGGACAGACGATCCCCTCTCGGATGATTTTGCCATAATCATATGAATTTATCAGAGCAGCAATTTTTGCCGAAACAGCGTTAATTTGTTTAATGATTTCATCTTTGGGAGTAATTTGAATTTCTTCTTCTTGGAAATCGAGTTCCAGCTCGAGCACTGAAACTATATCAACAACCGCAGATTTTATATTCGATATTATCTCTCCAACCTGTCCTTCTAAAAGACCTGCTGAAGCAGTCAGTGCGGAACGAGAGGCAGAGTAGATTATATCAGCAACGCCCTCTGCCTGGCTAAGATCCATTTTTCCATTGAGGAACGCGCGCTGGGTAAATTCGCCTGGCGCGGCTCCGCGGGCGTCCTCTTTTTTGCATGCTGTAATAATAAGGTCACACAAAAACGGACTGCCGTGTAAGCTTATTTCAACCAGATCCTCGCCAGTGTAAGAATTCGGAGCTTTAAAATATGTGACAATGGCAGTGTCGATATAACCGTTTTTGTCATAAAGCCGACCGAAAACAGCAAGCCGGTGTCTCAATTGCTGTTTGGATTTGAAGAGGTTCTGTATTATTTCTAAGGATTTATCTCCAGAGAGCCGGACGACGGCGATACCACCAAATCCGCCAGGAGTGGACAGTGCGACAATGGTTGATTTGTTTTCTACACCCATGTTCCATGTGCTATTTGCGTCTGGTTTTTGACTGGATTTTGCGGAGAGTTTCAATCGTCGAAGAACGTTGTTTTTTCGGTTTTGATTTGGCTGGAATAAGTTTTTGTTGGGCAACCGTAAGAAGATTAAAGAGAGTGTAATACAGGTTTAATCCGGATGGGAATTGGTTGAACATGAAGAAAAACATAATCGGCATCATGTACATCATCATTTTTTGTTGCGGATTTGTGCTAGAGGTGCCACTGAGTTTCTGTTGTAAAATAGTAGATAGCGCCATAATTACCGGAAGAACATTAACATATTTTCCGTATATGGGAATTGTAAAAGGGAGAGTAAATATGGTGTCCGGCGCTGACAGGTCGGTAATCCACCAAATAAAGGGCGCGTGTCTCAGCTCAATGGTTGTTCGAAAAACAGTAAAAAGAGCAATAAGAATGGGCATCTGAAGCAGCAGGGGCAGGCAGCCGCCCATGGGATTGACGCCATGTTCTTTATAGAGCTTCATTTGCGCAGCGCTTATTTTTTGCTGGTCATTTTTAAATTTTAGTTTAATCTCTTCTATTTTTGGCTGAAGTTTTTGCATTTCCTTCATGGATTGCATGGATTTGTTGGTTAGCGGGTAAAGAATAATTTTAATTAAAAATGAAAAAATGATTAATACCCAGCCATAGTTTGGAATAATTTTTCTGAGATGAATAAACGTCCATAAAATACCTTTGCTTATTGGTCTTAGAATTTTGCCCAGGCTCATTATATTTTCAAGGTCGGCATTCAGGCTTTTAACTGTTGTATAATCCAGGGGTCCGATAAACAAAGTTGTCTGACTGATATCCTCCACAGGCAGAGATATTTGCATAGAGTATTGTTTATAATAATCCTTGCCGGATATTGGTATCCCTCTTGCCGATAATTTGTATCCGGAACAACTGTTTTGAGGGATGAAAGACGCCGCGAAATATTTTGTTCTGATGGCGGTCCAGCTTGTTTGCCCTGCGAATCGGGTTTCTTCTGACGCGTTATTTTTTATATCAAGGGCCTCGGTCTCTCCGCCGCTGTATGCGTATGCCTTGGAATATCTTGTTTCGTCTACAATATTTGGCTCGGTATAGGCAAGTCCACCGTCCCATGAAAGATCATAGTGTTTTGTAGCCATATCACGCTGAAGATTGCGAAGATCGGTTTCAATATTAATTGTATATTTGTCTCCGTGAAAAACCAGGGTTTTTTGAACAACCTTTATTTGATTTTTATCGGTTAGCGTAAAGGCGATTGTGGCGGAATCAGTTCCCGACAGCCAAATTGTATTACCGTCTGTGTTTTTTGCAAGGATGTTGTCAATAACGAAGTTTTGATTAAGTTTTATAGAATCACCGTCTATAGAAATATATTTTATAATTAGCGGGGGTATATGTTGATCGGTTATGAGTTCAACGAGTGTCGTGTCGTATTCTTTAAACATATTGTACTGTTTCAAAACAAAACTTGTTAGTGTTCCTCCGCCTATTGAAGAGACCCGGGCTGTGTATAAATCCGTTTTGACCGTAATATATTCCGCCTTGCTCGCGTCAGAAAATTTTGGATGTTGTGTTTTTGAGATCGTGGGCAGATCTTCGGATAAAGTTGACACAGGTTCTTTTTTAGGTTCAATTTGTATTTCTTGCTCAGGCAGAGCGTCCGGGGTTTTATTAAAAAGTTTAAAATAGGACGGCATTGCCAGAATAATTAGAAAAATTATAACGAATGCCAAGATAGATTTTCTATCCATGAGAATCTTCCTTATAAGTTGGCAATGGATCATATCCGCCGGGATGAAACGGATGACATTTGCCAACTCGCTTAATCGTTAATAATGACGCTCTTAAGAAACCAAACTTTTTATATGCCATGATGCCATAGCTGGAACAGGAGGGATAAAAACGGCAAGAGGACGGGAGCGCAGGCGATAGAACCACTTGGTATATCTTAATAATGAAAACGGCAAGTTTATTCATGATCTTTGACATTTTTTGTTAGAATAGTGGTTAAGTATTCTTTAAACTCCTTAATGTTGAGGTGCCCTGTGTTTTTAGTCACAGAAAAAATAATTCCATGCGGTGTGGTTACAAACGGCTTTGTATTTCTGTATGTTTCGCGAATGATGCGTTTTATTAAGTTCCTTTTAACGGCATTGCCGAAGCATTTTCTCAAAACTATCATCATTTCCCACTTTTCCTGGGGGGCGGCAACAATAATCACAGAATGGTAATTCGCACGGATTTTTTGGTTATGGTTAAGAATTGCGAGTTGTTTCTTCTTATCAGATATAATTTCGCTTTTAGGTAGATTAGGCGGAAAGAACTTTTCTTCCTTTTGCGCGTCTTTTTGCAATGATCCTTTTGCCGCCATTACTGCTCATTCTTTCTCTAAAACCGTGTTTGTTTTTCCGCTTCCGGTTGCTTGGCTGATATGTACGTTTCATATGTCCCTTTCATTTTATATTACCAAACGCTTTTAAAAAGCTACGTAATTTAAAAAAAAATTTATTATTATCAACCGGCCTTTGTTTTTTTTAAAAATATTTCAACCTTTTTCTTGACATTTCAAGGTGGATAATTACTTTATATAGAGTACGGACTACCCGTTGTTGATAAATTGTTGATAACATCTTTTTATGAGGAGCGTCTTGTCTTTTTTATGTGGTTGTATTTTGAATAGCATGTCGTTTTTCTCGACGGAATCATCGTCGGTGGTGATAATCTCTTGTGATACCTATCCTTTTAATTTTGTGAGGTGTTGATAACTAATGAACAGGTGTAACAATATATATGTATTCTACTGGTGATTATCAGCATATCTGGGATAACTGTCTGCAACTGATTAAGGGGCGTGTTCCGCCGCAGACATACAGCACCTGGTTTCAGCCCATAAGGGCAATTTCTATTACGGACGGCTCTCTCTTTCTTCAGGTCCCGAACAAATTCTTCTATGATTGGCTATATAGTCATTATAAAGAGACAATTCAGGGTTCTCTGCGAGAAGTAACGGGGAACGGACTATCGATAAAATACACTGTTTTGCTTACGGATACACCCTCAGAAGAAAAAGAGAAGACAATAGAAACGATTCCTGAGAATTATAATCGCAGCATCAGCCTGAAGTCCGCGCAGTCAGGTATGATTGAACGCGGGACCCGTATCAACGAGAATTATGTTTTTGAAAATTTCGTAGAAGGAAACAGCAACCAGTTTGCAAGGGCAGCGTCAATTGCGGTGGCAAATAATCCCGGCAAGACACCATTTAACCCGCTTGTAATATATGGGGGTACGGGGCTGGGAAAGACCCATCTGTTACAGGCTATTGGAAATAACGCATTATCGACCGGACATGCAAATAAAGTTGTTTACGTATCAAGCGATACGTTTACACTGGACTTTATCGCAGCCATTCAGAAAAATAAAACAACGGATTTCTCCAGGTATTACCGCAGGGTGGACATGCTTTTATTGGACGACATCCAGTTTTTTCAAAACAAAGAACAGACCCAGGAGCAGTTTTTTCACATTTTCAATGATCTATATCAACACAACAGGCAAATTGTACTGACAACCGATCGTCCTCCGATGGAATTGAAAGGTCTTCAAGATAGATTATTGTCCCGCTTCCAATCAAGTTTGACGGTGGACATTCAACCGCCTGACCTTGAGACGCGAATTGCAATTTTAAATAAAAAAGCATCATCTGACGGCCTGGATCTACCCTATGATGTTATAGAATTTATAGCCCAGAACGTAAAGTCCAATGTTCGCGAGTTGGAAGGTTTTCTTATACGCATGTTGGCATATTCCTCGCTAATGCAGGTTGATATAGAATTAGACTTGGCGCGAAAAGTGTTCAGAGAAACCGGCGCTGTTGAGAAAAAAGGTATCGTCTCAATTGAAGACATTCAAAAAATCGTTGGCACATCTTATTCCATTAACCTGGATTCTCTGGTTGGAAAATCGAGGACGAAGGAAGTTGCCGAAGCGCGGATGGTAGCAATGTATCTTGCCAGAGAACATACGAATCTGTCTTTGAAAACAATTGGAATATATTTTGGTGGACGCGATCACTCAACGGTTGTTCATGCATGTAAATGTGTTGAAGAGAGAAAAACAGACAACGATCAATTTTCAGCCAGAGTGGTTTCTATACAGGAAAAAGTTAGAAACGCAATATAGCTTGAAAAAATATAATAGTGATTGAAAAATAAATTGACAAATAAGATAATTATTAGTATAATGCATCGGAAAGCCGGTATTTTTTTCAAATACGATGTTTTTTAACTAATTTTGTAAGGAGGAAAAATCATGGCAAGGCCAAAAGGAAGCGTTAACAAGGTTATACTGGTTGGTTATTTGGGACGAGACCCGGAAGTGCGTTATACGCCTAACGGAGACGCTGTCGCCGATGTATCTCTGGCGACCACAGAATATTACAAGGATAAAAAAGGTGATCGCAATGAAAAAACCGAATGGCACAACATTGTTATGTGGAGAACCCAGGCGGAATTTGCAAAAGAATGGCTAAAGAAAGGTCAGCTGGTATACGTTGACGGGCGCCTTCAAACCAGACAATGGGAAGACAAAGAAGGGCAAAAACGCAGCAAGACAGATATCCAGGTTGATCAAATTACCGTTCTTGGTGGTTTTGTTGGAAGAAATAAAAGCGATAATGCTCCAGGTAAAGATGACAGCGCCGCCAAGACCGGAGATGAAGAGATCCCTTTTTAATTGCTCTTAATGATATTTGAACGAACTTTCTCCAACAAATTCTCTTAGAATAGAGGTTGGGGGCACTTCCTTATTATCAATAGGAAGGAAGTATGAAAGAAAGTGAAGAAGCCGTTCTGATTCTGGATGGCTCGGGTCTTCTTCTTCGACCGATTTTAATGCAAATTCGGCACGTTGCTTTAAAACACCGATTTCGTATGCTAAAGAAGAGTTGAACATAACATCCGCTTCACCCTGATATTTAAAAATATATTTCTTTTCTCCCGCTACGACATTTTTCCACATACTAATCGTCTGTGCAGCAGAGTAGCCGCGATATTTAGAATCACGGACAATTCGGCGTATCAAGCGGGTGTCGTGCGTCGGGATTCTGTTGATATCATCAAAATTTAAATGGGTCAATGCGCTTAAATATATTTTAAACTTATACTCATTATTTATGTCTTTCGTGAGCCCTGGATTGATACCGTGTATTCCTTCGATAATGAAGAAAGTGTTTGGCGATGCCTGAATTGATTTTTTTCCGATTTCCTTTTTACCACTTATAAAATTATAGACAGGAGCGGTAACCGGCTTGCCGGCAAGAAGATCGTTTAATTGTGTGTTCAGTAATTTCAAATCTAATGCGCCCAACACCTCAAAATTTATATTATTTCCCTGCTCGCGGACGATTTCGTCTCTGTCTTTGAAATAATTATCAAGAGATAAACTTATAACCCTGTGTCCCAGAACTCGTAGCTGAATATAAAGTCTTTTCATAAAAGTTGTCTTTCCGGACGAAGAGGGACCCGCGACAAAAATTAACCGCCGGTCTTTATGTGATTTATCAATAGTATCCGCAATGGCAGCAATTTTCTTCTCGTGTAGCGCTTCAGAAATTTTAACCATTTCAGAAATATTGTTGTTGGTTACCAAATCGTTTAATTGACTAATGTTAGTAAGTTCCAGAATATTGCCCCAGCGCTCAGCTTCGTTAAAAATCTCAAATAAACGTTCTTGATTATAAAAAGGCTGCATAGAAAAAGGATCGTTTTCCACGGGACAGCGAAAAACAAATCCATTTTTGTACTTTTTAATGATATAGGTTTTGATTAAACCTGTTTCAGGGGCTGGCGGACTTGGCAGCCAGTATCGCTGCCCGTTTATTGTATAAAGCATGACGTAGTTTAATGAACAGTGTTTAATGAGCTCTGCTGTATCGCTTCTTCCAATTTTCTGAAAATACGATTGCGCTTCACCTCTTGTGTATAGCTCGGGAAGTATTGGGATATTGGCGCTTACGGTTTCTTTAAAGCCCGATTTAATTTTTTCAAACACGCTAGCACCGAGTGTTTTTTGACCGTCAAGTTTGTAGTATACGCCGTCGCACATACTGTGAAGAACACATAATTTTCTTTCTGGCAGCTTCTTCTCGACGGCGTACTGAAGAATACAGATTGCGGCGTTTTCATAGGCCCGGCGTGAAGAGTCGTGGAAGTTCTGTATCGTTCCGATGGCTGCATTTTCATTAATCCTTTCGTTTAATGAGGCAAATGTGTTGTTTTTAATTACCAAATATTCAAGATAGGGCTTATCTCTGTTATACAGTTTCAGGATGTTTCTTATTGTTAGTCCTTTTTTAACCTTAGGGTGTCGTCTTTTGTCGATTGATATGTCTATTGTTTTCATGGGTGTAAAAATATGAATAAAAGTAATAAAAATAAAGATTGATTTTCAAGGATTGATAATTTTTCAGGCTTCTTTTTATCCGACGGCATTATTAAGGAAGCTTAAGCTCTGTTTTTGTTTGGTGTATTCATATGTATAAATTAACAGGTTGCATTTTAGATCATTTTGCGTTAACGTCGGAGGGTATTTTTAGATATTATATAAGGGAATATTATGTGGAGAACAAATGAAGGTAGCACCGGCAGACTCATCCAGCTCTGTATCGGTTATTTTATTTTCTATATTATTACCGGTCTAAGCGTCAAGTTTTTCTTATCGACGGGAATTGGACGCCCGGGCATGAATGGAATGGAATATTTGTTTTACAGCACAGCCAGCAGCACCCTGCTTGCTA
>JAHIOG010000109.1 GCA_018895675.1 bacterium | reverse complement strand
GTGGCAAGTGATGACTACTGGGACGGACGGAACTCAACCCGGAGCGGACGCAACCGCTATCTGTACAAAACGAAAAAGGGCAATTTCTTTGCGCATCACGTGACCGCCTGGCAAGGTGAACGTGACAGCATTCAACCTTTAGACAAAGATGAAGCAATGGAGTTTTATGAAAGACTCCCTGAAAAGGCGATGGACTATAAAGAAGCCTTTGGCATTGATCCGGATGAGGCCTGACACTTGCTAAATTTACTGGTTGAATGTAATTTGACTTAGTTATTTGACATAAGCGGGATAGGTTTGCAACCGAAAAGCGGAGAGTCCTGCCGCCTGCCCGCTTATATCAATTCAGGACGCAACGAAAGGACGGTTGCAATGGATTATCCAACCTTTAATTTCGATTACCTAAAGATTAGTAAGCACACTGATTCACTTTCCAGCGATCTGGAAAGTCGTGCCTATTTGTTTTTTTTTAGAATGTTACTATTAAAAAAAATCAATGCTGAAAAGAACCATGACAAATCTTCACCGGATTACCAATTGCTGTATAAAATCCAAAAAGACTGGGAGTCTGTAAATCAAAAAATAGATGCCAATTTTAGCCATGCCTTTAATGATCCCAAACCAGACCCGACCGGCGAAGCGGATAAAGATTTGAAACCGGCAAAACTAAAAAAAATGGAAATTAGAAGTTTAATTGATTGCAAAGGCAATCCCTTTACAAAGACTAAATTTTGTCAAATGTTATATGAGAATATGAAACTTGGGCGGAGTGTCTTTAAAACTAAAAATTGCACTAACGAAAATATTGAAATTGAACCTGGACAGCGCAATAAGCAGAATTTAGCGAATTATATTTCAGACAATTTTTTATATAAGAATGCTAATTTTGATTCCAATACCGTAATGTCTTGCCTGAAAACTTATTCTTTATCCCCTGAAGACGAATTGTATTTAAAAAAAGCATCCTAAAAGTATCCTAAAAACATCCTATTTCCACCCCTTAAATTAAAATAAGTAATACCATAACTTTCCTTAGAAGTTGATTCTTGAAACGATGGAAAGGGAAAATTATGGAGAGAAAAACCAAAGGTTTAACTCCTAAAGAGCTGAGCAAAGCGACCGGTGCGCCTTTTTATGTTATCGAATATCTTAGAAGGTTAAACCGATTGCCTATTTTATTTGAGACCACCGGCAAAGGTGACGTAACTATTTTTAAGCCGGAAGCAATTGCGATTGTTAAAAACCATATTAACCGTAAGAATAATGTCAATTAAAAACAATCGATCCGAACCGCCTTTTGTATTGGTAAAAATTGAAATGTTTCTGAATAGGGCTATTGATGTCTAAAACCTATCAGGATTACGGGATTGATTTACCGATGGATGCAACCGGACAGCATTATACGACCTGCCCGAAGTGTTCACAAGAGCGGAAAAAAACGATGGTAAAATGCCTGGGCATTGACGCTGATAAACAGATTTGGCATTGCAATCATTGCGGATGGAGCGGATCGTTGAATCACAAGGCAGAATCTAAGCCGGTAAAGCCTTATAATCAATCCAACATCGAAGCCAGAGCAAGACAGTATAAAGACTATCTGATAACTAATTTTGATGAGCTACAAGCCGCTGGTAAAATTCCGATGTCCTGGACACTGAAAGCCGTTGAAGACACCTACACCGGGTATGATAAAACAAAGGATTGCTTAGTCTTTATTCATTGCAACCTATCCGGCAAGCCGATAAATATTAAATGGCATAAATACGGCAACGAAAAAAAGTTCACTCAGGAGGGGCAGAGCAAATGTAAGTTATTTCCGTTAAACCTTATTCCAAGATATGATAAAGATCCATTTATTGTATTTTGCGAAGGTGAAAAGGATTACGTTTCGCTTTTATCAATGGGAGTGAATGCAGTCACAGGAACAACCGGAGCGGAATCAATTCCTAAGGACTTAACACCGCTAAAAGACTTTAAGCAAATTTATATTGTTTATGATAACGATCCGGCGGGATATGATGGAGCGGAAAAACTTGCACGGACATTAAAAGACACCTTCCCTGATCAGAAAGTTTATACCTATGAATGGCATATAAAAACCAAACCGGGCTTTGATGTCACGGACTATTTTTCAAACGGTGGTACTGTAAAAGGATTTAGTCACATGATGGACTATGCAACACCGTATCAAGATACCTTTATCAGCGACGAATCATATATAAAACTTTATCGTAAATCAATTAATTCAAGAGTATTTGTCGATCCTTTTTTATATCAATTATGGAGCTGGTGCTTATTAAAAGCCAGTCATAAACGAACCATTGTAAATGCGAAATGTAATAAGGGCAATAAACAAATAACTCTTGATAAAGGGCAATTTCTGTTTAACCCGACAAAAGCAGAACTTGAAATAAAACAACCTAAAAGTACAACACGAGACCGATTAAAGAAATTGGTAAACATTGGAAATATACTAACTGAAAAGGTAAATGACCGTTTGCTTATAACTATTTGTAAATGGAGGTTTTATCAATGATTTTTAGACAAGTTTCGCATGCCGTCCGCACCCTAAATTTCCGACAAGTTCCGCACCCTGTTTTTTCCGTCGTGAAGTCCGACAAGTTTCGTATCCTATTTTTTCGACAAGTTTCACCCCATACAATAAGTTATTTACTTGATAGAAGAAATGT
>JAHIOG010000108.1 GCA_018895675.1 bacterium | reverse complement strand
TCCCACCCGGTCGTGCGAAGGGGACAAAAATAACTGTTTTGTGGTCACCCAGAAATTCACGGATACTGGCTTCGCAATGATCTAGGAAGCCGCTGCCGTGGAGGGTGGAGTTGCTGATGAGGAGAAGGTTGCGGGTCATATAAGGGTTCTTTCTTATTAGTTCAATGCTATCGGAGTAAATTTAAACGCTTTGTAACATTAATGCAAAATAGAGAATCATTGTTCCGACATGGCGTGTCGTGTTCAGGTGGCTATTCAATATAATAAATGGTAATATATGAGTAATATTCACAAATATACTTGATAAATACAAAATGTGGCTATATATTTAATCGAAATATGAAAACATAACGGAGAATGAGATGTTAATTCAATTTAGTGTGGAAAATTTTAAGTCGTTCAAAGACGAAACGGTTTTAAGTATGGTAGCCGCTTCAATTACAGAAAATAAAGACTACATGATCAATAAGATTAAACCGCCTTTATTGAAAAGCGCTGTGGTTTACGGAGCCAATGCCAGCGGTAAAAGCAACCTGGTCAAAGCGATGCAATTTATGAAAAGCTTTATACTCAGTTCCTCAAAAGAGACCCAGGCTACGGAAAGTATTCCTTTTTCTCCTTTTAGACTGAACACGGAAACAGAGCATAATCCGTCTATCCTTGAAATTGTGTTTATTCATGATGGCATCCGCTATCGTTACGGCTTTGCTGTGGATGCCAATAAAGTTCATGCCGAATGGCTCTATTTTATTAAAAACGTTCGCGAGCTGGAAGTATTTACCAGAGACGGTCAAAAATTTAGTTTAACAAACCATTTTAAGAGTGAAGAACCTCTTGTAAAAGCAGACAGAATCCGTCCGAATGCTTTATTGCTTTCCGTTTCCGCCCAATTTAACGGTAAAATTGCCACGGATATTTTGAAATGGTTCCATCAATTCAATGTTATTTCCGGCCTTCATCCCGTCCAATATGGACCCTTTACAATTAATTTTGCAAAATCGGAAGCCGGAAGAAAAGCGATTCTGGATTTCCTGAAAAATGCGGATGTGGGTATTGAAGATTTGAAAGTTACAGAAACGGAAGTTGATTTTGAGAATCTACCACTGCAATTGAAAAATATTCTGGAAAATGAAAAAGGGAAAGTAACTAAATTTGATGTCAGGACATTTCATAAAAAATTCGATAATAACGATAGAGTTGCAGGATTAGAAGAATTCAATATGGATGATGAAGAGTCTGCGGGAACAAAAAAGATTTTTGAATTAAGTGGTCCTCTTCTGAATACTCTGCAAAAAGGAAGAGTTCTGGTTATTGATGAACTGGATGCCAGATTACATCCTCGATTAATTGTAGAAATTTGTACCATGTTTAATTCAAAAGAACGCAATTCAAATGGCGCCCAACTGATCTTTGTCTCTCATAATACCCGGCTTTTGGATAAAAATCTTTTCCGGCGGGATCAGATCTGGTTTCTTGAAAAGAACAAGCAGGAAGCCTGTGAATTGTATTCACTTGTTGAATTTCAAGTGGATGGGAAAAAGATTCGCAAAGATGCCGCGTATGAAAAAGATTATCTAAGGGGACGTTACGGCGCGGTGCCTGTTGTTCGCGACCTTGAGGGAGAATATGGGAAGTGATGATCTTTTCAAAAAAGGAAAACTTAGAGCCCGGATGGTGCTGCAACGTAAAAAAGAACTTCGTTGCGGGCGTGAAAATATCCTGATTGTTTGTGAAGGTGAAACGGAAAAAATATACTTTGAAGCATTTCCTTTGAAGATGGCAAACCTTACAATTATAGGTACAGGATCAAATACCAAAACTTTGATTAAACGTGCTAAAAGAGAATCGGAAGATTCGATAAAAAGAGATGAATCGTACGACCAGATCTGGTGCGTCTTTGACAGAGATTCTTTATCAAAAGAGCAGTTCAATACAGCGATACAAATGGCGGAATCGAGGGGATTTCAAGTTGCCTGGTCCAATGAAGCCTTTGAATTATGGTATGTTCTGCATTTCGAGTATTTGAATGCTGGGATCACAAGAGATCAGTATTGTCAAAAACTTGATACATTAATTGGTAGAAAATATGAAAAAACCTATCCGTATATGTACATCGAAATGCTTCCCAGACAAAATACCGCTATTCAAAATGCGGAAAAATTATTGAGAACATATCACGATAATACTCAACCTGCCGATTTTAATCCTTCAACAAAGGTTTATCTTTTAGTTCAAGAACTAAACAAATATTTGTAACAGGAAATATATTTATCCCGCATTTTGAACGCCATGTCTGTAAAAGTATGAATGAAATGCACATCCGGCCTGCCTCTGCTGACACTTCGGCAGACAGGCTGTATGCCATTCCTTAGTCGAATTCGTATTCGTGATTTTCAGGCGCCGGGAAGAACCGCTATGGAATATCAACTGTTCGGAATCATATCTCATCCCGGCAACACCATATATCAAGGAGTAAAAACCGTTGAGGAGGCGAAAAATGACTCAGGAGCCGGGAAAAATCATTCTCCTCGTCTCGATGCTCCCACGTTGAGACGTCTCTTTTTCTGCTTATCTCTGCTGTCCATGTCTCTGCGGGAAAGGAGACACGAGTAAAATAAAAAAGGGGCGGATTATTCTCCGTCCCTTCTCATTTTGTGCTAAAATATAGACCACTGGTTACGGGGCTGTGCTCCGTAACCAAACTGATCAGTGCGTTCCCGAGTACCTGCCCGACATGATTGCCGACAGGCAGGCGGGCAACCCGGGAACGAGAATCAAAATGTGTGTCTCCGCAGGAGCGGAGACACAAGTGGTTCTCCCTCATCTTTATGCTCCTGAGCATTATACCACTCGTCTCAACGCTCCCGCGTTGAGACGTCTCTTTTTCTGCTTATCTCTGCTGTCCATGTCTCCGCGGGAAAGGAGACACGAGTAAAATAAAAAAGGGGCGAAATTCGCCCCTTTTTATCTAAACAAGATCTGCGCTATTATTCTGCCATTTTTCTATACTGTTCATAACGTTCGTCAACGATTTTCTGATGTTCTTTCCAGAATTTTTCAGCCCTTTCCGGAAAACTCAACTTCAACGATGTATAACGTTTCTCACCTTTCAGGAATTCTTCCACAGGCAGAGATGGTTTTTTTGAATCCAATATGAACGGATTTTTGCCTTCCGCCTTGAGCATCGGATTGTATCTATAATTGATCCAGTAACC
>JAHIOG010000107.1 GCA_018895675.1 bacterium | reverse complement strand
GTTTTGAAGAATATAAGGGCTTAAAAATTTTATTCAATTCTTCACTTGTCATACCGCAGCCGGTATCGCCGATTTCGATTGAAATGTTGTTATCAATATTGTTATAGCTGGCAGATATTGACAGAATACCTTCTGCCGACATTGCTTCAAAACCGTTGTCAATCAGGTTTTTGAATGCCTGCAATAAACGGAATTCATCAACCATTATTGGTGGTATTGACGTCTCAATATTTGATTCAACCCTAATATTCGGATACTGTTCAACTTTTTCTTTAGTGTATATAATCAGACTTGAAATAAAATCCGGAACTTTTATCAGTGCGAGTTTTAGTGCGGGATTGTGAGTAAAAGAATACAAATCTCGTATAACGTGATTACAGATAGCAACATTTTTAGTTATCACGCCCATATGTCGCTGAATTTTCGGATTTTCCCGTGTATCTTTTGAGGAAGCGACTAACTGAGCGGAGCTGGTAATACTGGTTAGTGGATTTTTAATTTCATGCGCCAGTTTAAGGGTCAGTTGTTTGATACTTTCACGTTTAAAATGTTCCGCTTCCCGGAGTTCATCTTGCGCCTTTTTTAATTCTGTAACGTCTCTGCCTATCCCATGAATTCCCACCATTTTATCATTATCTATAATTCCGCTGACTTTCACCCATAATTTTCGTATTTCTTTGCTTTTTGATAAAATATCCAATTCACATTCAACGAATTGGGATTTCTGAAATTTTAGATAATTTCGTATTGCTCTGAAACGGTGCTCTGGTGTTATGTAATCAATTAAATTCGTTCCAATGATATCGTTTATATTGTAGCCCAACAATTCCCGGAAAAACCGGTTTATAGTCAAAATTGTTCCATCGAGTTTCGATGTCCAGATAACATCATAAGCATTTTCAAATAGATCACGGTATTCTTCTTCGCTTTTACGCGCTTCCGATTCGGCTTTTTTCCTGAATTTAACCTCTTCTTTAAGTTGGACATTAGATCCATTTAATTCCATTGTCCGTTGCTTGACCATATTTTCCAGTTCGACTTTCTGTCTCTGTATCCCCGAAATACGCTGCCAAACGATAAATCCGATGATACCTGCAGTCGAAAGAAACATCAATATTCTAAACCACCAGGTTTTCCAGAAGGGAGGGGAGATGTTTATTTTAATTGCCAATGGATTTGTATTCCAGATACCAGATGAGTTACATCCTTTTGCTTTCAATATATATTTACCGGGTGGAATATTGAAATACGTCACCTTATTGTCTGAACCGCTGTAATTCCAGTTTTTTTCAAAACCTTCTAACCAGTAAGCATATCTATTTTTAACGGGATTGTTGTAATCTGTCAATGTGAATACGAAGGTAAAGATATAGTCTTGGTATGTCAGGTTTAATTCTTTTATTTCATTGATTTGTTTATCAAAACATTGACTTTCATCAAATATTTTGAAATCAGTCATGATCATTGGAGATGGATTAATATCCGATATTAATTGGGGATCGAAACGCGTAAAACCGTTTGGTCCGCCAAAATATATCTCTCCTGTTTTTGTCACGATTCCTTTTGAATTACTTATTGGATATTTTCCGTAACTAATCGTTCCTTTAATTAGTCTTTTTTGTAATCCGTCACACATTGATAGATCATAAAATTTTATATTCTCTTCAATATCAAATGGTGTAAATGATTGAGCAAAACGATCGAACAAAATAATCCCGGCATTAGTACCGAGCCATAAATTATGTAAACTATCTTCTAATATCGTAGTAATATGATTTGAAATTAATCCTTCGATATCTTTATAGTTGATAAAATTATCTGTAAAACGGTCGTATTTAAATAATCCCTGACCGGGTGTTCCGACCCAAATATTATTATCTGAATCGACTAATATATCCTTAATAGGGTTGATAGTTTCAGTGATATCGGATAACAGCAAGTAGTTGTTAAGGAATTTTCTTGTTATTAAATCAAATGTTCCTATTCCTGAATTGACGGTTCCGATCCATAATATCCCCGTCTGATCTTCAGTTATGCAGCTGATTACTTCTTTATATTTCGTATAATTCGTAAAATCAGAATAAACAATATCTGAATTGTAATAATATTTTGATGAATACTTAAGATTTTGTCTTTCAAATAAATATAAAAAACCGTCATATGTGCTAATCCAAAGACAACCGTCGGAGCTTTTAAAAATGTTACTGACATTATTTGACCAATCGAATTGAGTCATACCAGGATTTGGCTTATAATTATGAAATTTCTGAGTCCGTGTGTTAAAACTGTTCAATCCCAGCGATGTCCCAATCCAAATGATACTATCATCATCAACGTGGATGGAATTAACATGATCGGAAGAAAGGCTGTGAAGATCATTATTCTGATTTTTGAAAAATTTAAATGTTTCGGTTTCAGGTTCAAAAAATGCAATTCCATTTCCATCTAAACCAAGAACGATATTTCCATCGGAACATTCACGAATATCAACAACATAATCGTTGGTTGAAGAATCGTCAGGATTAATAATTGTTTCATAATTGTAGAATGAATATGATTGTTTACTTTTAAATAATCCGGTTTTGTTAGTGCCAACCCAAATTGTTTCTGATTTATCGACAAATACTTTATTCACGCTGGAATTGTCTATTCCTGTTATCTTATCGTTATTACTGCGTGCATAAGTAAAATTTCCGGTTTCACGATTATAATAAACAAGACCGTCTCTGGTAGTTCCTATCCACAGGTTCCCGTTTTTTTCTGCCGCAATATCCCGTATAAAACTCGAAAGTGTTAATTCCTTATCCCCATTCGAAAATCTATATTTATGAATAGTATCCTGAACAAAATTGCTTAGTGCATTATAATTGGCGCCGAACCAGATATCATCCGTATTATTTATATGAATTGCGCGAATTTTTTGGTATATAGATTCTGTTGAATTAAT
>JAHIOG010000106.1 GCA_018895675.1 bacterium | reverse complement strand
TGTAGGATCAGATCAGTTACATCATAACGACCAAGCGCCAAAACAGAAATTACATTGGTAGAAGCATCCTGATTATTGCCGTTATTGCTTTCTTCTTTAATATTCCACATACCATATCCAGCCATGATTTCAGCGGTCAATGGATGTAAGACAGTAGGCAAAGAAACCCAGTTGCCGATGTTTAATTGGGCGCCAATTTGTGCTCTCATGCCCACATTAAACATTGTCCCCGTTCCAGGACTACCCCAGGGTTCGATTGGTCCGCCGTTAATATAGACTTTTGCCGTCCAACCGGGTTTGAATTCCGTGGGTTCTTCGACGATTTCCTCGACGACTTCTTCCTCTTCCTCAAGGATGATCTCTTCTTCGATCAGTTCTTCTTCTTCAGGGACAATTTCTTCTTCAATGACTTCTTCTTCGATGATTTCTTCCTTAATGACCTCTTCTTCAATAACCTCTTCCTGAATGACTTCATCTTCATCTTCAAGTTTATGAACTTGAACTAATTTTTTTATAGCGTTTTGAATGCCCTCTGTTAATAATTGTTCAATTGGTCCCTCATAATTATATCTTGATGATTTTTCAATTCTACTCGTTTCTATATTTATCATTCTTAGTTCAATTGTAAACAATTTTCCAAATTTACCAACCGAGCCTGTAAGCATTTTCTGGACACCTAATAATTTCCCAACTTCAACAGCACATTCGGTTGATGTACATCCCGAAAGCTGAAATTCCTGTTCGTTAAGAATTTCTTTCATCTTGCCTCGGTCTACTACCTGATAAAGATTCATCTCTACTAAAATGGAGCGCACATAATCTGTTAATATTTCAGCCTCAGACTCTTGTAGCCCGCTTGGTCTAAGCTTTAGTACGGCTATTGTAACACTTTCTTCTGCAAGAGAGATGATACTTATAGCAATTACAAACAGGAGAATTTTTTTCATGTAATTAAACATATTTATCCTCAGTTATTTCCAATGTAATTTAGATTCCCAAATAGATTTATTCAATTAAATACTGTTATTCTATCCGGGATCATCCTTCGGAGCTGCCCGCCGAACCATGACTTCCGATATAATACGGTTAGTGGCTTTGGAAACAGTCAAGACAGCGCCTGGCGTCTGCACTTTTTCACCAACCTTCGGAATTCGCTTCATTCTATTAATAATAAAACCGTTGATTGTTTCATAATCGCCCTCCGGAATTTTCAGGTCGTACCGATCGTTGAGATCATCCACAGCCATCCTGCCATTGACAATGATAGAACCGTCTTTCTGCATTTTATACAGATTCTCGATCTCATCGTATTCATCCTCGATTTCCCCAACAACCTCTTCGAGAATATCTTCTACCGTTACAATACCTTCGGCGCCGCCAAATTCATCTACCACAATCGCCATACTCTTTCGATTATTCTGCAATCCTTCTAATAGTTCAGCAGCTCCCATCGTGGGCGGTATAAAGTAGGCTGAACGAATAAAAGATTTAATGCTTTTCGATGGATCTTCTCCCAGGATATCGAAGCTGTTAAGAATACCGGTAATCTTATCGATGCGATCCCGGTAAATCGGCAACCGGCGATGTTTTGTCTGCACAAATCGCTCAAGCGCTTCACCGATAGTGGCTTTTGCGCTCAGAGCAGCCACGTCAATTAGCGGCACCATTATATCACCGACATCAATTTCGGTAAAATGCAGGAGCCGGTTGATCATCCTGCGTTCCGCTGGTTTTACATCTCCTTTATCATGCTTCATCTTCATCAGTAATTTGAGTTCTTCCCTGCTGACAAAGCTGTGATCCTCTTTCAATTTGACACCGCCGATAAAAGCCGCCAGCAGTGCCGCGGTGTTTGAAAAAAGCCACACCAGTGGGAACAAAACCACCATAAAAACACGCAGGATAAAAATGATCCGTGGCGTAATCTGATCGCTTAATTGCTGAAAAATACTCTTGGGCACAATCTCGGAAAAAATCAAATTGACAAGCGTCATCACTACTATTGCAACGGGAACCCCAATAGCTCCGAGCCAAAGATAAAATTGTGATGCCGCTAAAGTAGTGCTGGTAACTGTGCATAAGTTTGTACCAAACAGAGTTGTGCCGAGGATCCACTCCGGTCTCTTGAGCATTTCAAGAACCTGTTTAGAGGCTTTATGCCCGGTTTTCGCAGAATGTCTTATCCTGAACCGGTCTATGGAAACAAGCGCAATCTCAGCGCCGGAGAAGAAGGCTTCCCCGATCACACATAGCACAATGACAATTATGGCAACAATACTGGACATTAAATCTTTTTCACCATTAACGATTCGATGCGGTTACTGTCAATTTTTTCCACAATAAAGATCAGAGATTGATACTCTATTTTCGACTTCACTTGCGGCAGCTCGCCAAACAGCGCAAAAACAAAGCCCCCGATTGTATCCATTTCGCCGGATATAAGTTCTGTATCCATCAACTCATTAAATTCTGCCAGGTTCATATTGGCATTAATACGGAAAAGGTGTTTGCCAAGCTTTTCATGCTTACCACTGTTCTCTTCATACTCATTGGTAATATCACCAAAAATTGCCTCCAGCAGATCTTCCATGCTGACCAGCCCCTGAACACCGCCATATTCATCCAGAACAATCGCCACTGATATTTTGCGCCGTTGTAACGTTTGGAACAATTCATCGGCGCGCTTTGTCACCGGCACAAAATAGGGTTTCCGCAGAATCTTCTGCAGGGTTTTCTCGGATTGTGTAATTTCTTCATCATTTAATTCGATTAGATCGTTGGCAAACAGTATTCCGATGATATTGTCGTGATTTCCACGAAAGATCGGCACTTTGGAAAAATGTTTATCCTTGATCTCCCGGATCATTTCAGCTATCGGCATTTCTTCCGGCAGATAGAACATATTTGGTCGGGGCGTCATAACATCCTCCATCCGGGCGTCGCCAAAATCAAAAACCTTATAAATGTATTCCCGCTCAAGCGAGTCAATAACTCCTTCTTTCTCACCATCCTCGACAATCGTTTTGAAGACGTCTTCGGTGAGAAGACTGCCTGTGCGTGAAGATTCATTGATAAACCGATTTACAATGCGATCCGAAATTGTCCGGATTAACCATCTAATCGGGGTAATAATCCTTGAAAAATACGTTAGCGGTCCTGCGACAAACAGCGCAAACCGTTCACTGTTTTTAATCGCAATTGTTTTAGGGGTGATTTCACCGAATAGCAGCAGGATCGGTAAGACAATCACAATATTCATCCAGAGGTTTTCTCTGCCGAGCAAATGAATTATTATCGCCGCTGAAATTGATGAAATAGATATGTTTACGAATTCGTTACCAAGGAGAATAGAAATGATCAACCGCCTTGGACGTTCGAGTAATTTTTCAATATACTTTCCCTTTTTACCGCTCGACAAAACAATTTTTTCCACCTGAACCCGGCTCAGCGAGAAAAGAGCGGTTTCCGAACCCGAGAAAAATCCGGAAAGGAACAATAGAATCAACAACAGCGCTATTTCGATATACAGTATAAACATTTGGAAAATCTCAACGGAACCTGTTTTAACAGAACTAATTTACATGTAATGTTGAATTTTCCCAAATACTACCGCTATCATTCATCAAATACCTTGATTTTACTCAATGTATTATGGAAATTTCTTTCTAATATATTTGTATTTACATCACCCAGGAGTTAATCAATGAAAAAAGCGCGTCTTCTATTCACTTTTTCAATATTGTTTGGGTCCCTTTGTTGTTGCCAGTGTATTCCTCCGCCACCACAGGAAACACCGGAGACGCCGGAAACCCTTATTCGGCCTGTTTCTGTCAACTTCCTGCATTGGAATGATTTCCACAGCGCCAACATTCCATATAAATCCAGGTGGGGGCACACAAAAGGTCTGTATATCGGTGGATATGCAACGCTTGCAGGATATATTGACTCCATGAGAGCGTTGTATCCCAGTGCAATTGTTCTAAACGCCGGAGACGACTTCCAGGGCTCGCCGATATCAGCTTTAACTAAGGGTATGTCGCAAATATTGATCCTGAACCAGGTGCAACCGACCGTTTTTACAATCGGGAATCACGAATTCGACTATGGGATGGAAAATCTGAGAAATGCCGTTCATGCTGCTCGATTTGACATTGTTTCCTGCAATCTATACGACTCCACTAAACAGTCACTATTCGTTCAACCTTATAAAATTATCAGATCTAACGGAGCAAGAATCGGTGTAATTGGAATGATCTTCAAAGACTTGAAACAATCTGTTCTGCCAGATAACATGAAAAGGCTGGCAACGCTTGATCCGGCGGAAAGCATCATGAATTACGTGGATGTACTCAGAGATAACACAGACCTTATCGTGGTGCTCAGCCATAACGGTTTCCGGGAAGATAGTGTGTTGGCAACACAACTCAGAGAAGTTGACGCTATTTTCGGGGGACATTCTCACACCCGGCTCCATCAACCTGTTCAGGTTAACGATATTCTAATTTTCCAGGCTGGCGCGAACGGTCAATTCTTAGGTCATCTGAGCGCAACGGTCGACCCGGATACAAAATCCATTACTGATTACCAGTATCAGCTGATCGAGACAGTTGCCGGCAATATTAAGTCGTCTCCTGCGGTTGCCCGGATTGTGGACTCTCTGGAAGCAACAATCGAAGGCGAGATGAACAAAATCATCGGTGAGTTGAAAACACCATGGGTGCGAAACAGCAGAGGCGAGTCTAATATCGGCAACTGGATCGCCGACGCTACCCGCGAATATTTTCAGACCGACATCGCCTTTCATAACAGCGGCGGTATCCGCAAAGGACTGAGCGCCGGTCCGGTTAAAGTCCGCGACATCTGGGAGATTTCACCCTTTGATAATACCATTATGATTATGCAAATCAGCGGCGACCAATTGCTCCATCTACTGGACTGGCGCATAAAAAACCCCAGAGACCTTCTACAGACATCGGGCATTAAACGGATATATAACAGCCAAAGAAAAATTCTGATAGAAGCCACTGTAAACGGTGAACCGATCGTTTCCGACAAGGTTTACTCCATCGCTACAAACAATTATATCATTGGTCATATAGACCGCTTTTTAGGATTAAACATAGACGACATTACTGTTAAAGACACTGGAATTATCGGTCGCGACATCCTGGTTAAGGCGGTCGCAAAACAAAAAGTTATCAACAGCGCTACGGGCGGAAGACTAATTTTCACAACAGACAAGGCTGGGAAATAATGGATTTAAGAACAGTTAAATTATTCGGTATCACCCTAATTATCGCCGGTGTGATTTTAGCCGTCTTCGTACTCTTATCCCGCGGCATTCAGACAAGTATTTTCGGTGGATACGAATTCAACCTTGCGGGACTGTTCGTCTCGCTTGTTGAGTTGTTCATTTTCTTGATTGCGGGGTTTTTATTTATTGCCATATCCAATATTGAAAACAAGAGAAAACAATTGCATCATTTTGAGAATGACGATCGCTATATTGATTAGTTAAATACCGTTCTCAACAACGACAGATAATCTGCTTTTTAAAAACAAACAAAATATTTGACTTTAAGGTAAAAATTTATTTACATTTCACGGCTTTTTAGAGTGTGAGGTTAAAAGACCGCAAGTGGCCCAACTCTCATTCCATTTTCCTCCGGGAATTTATATATGGTGGGTGTAGCTCAGGTGGTAGAGCGACAGGTTGTGGCCCTGTTGGCCGCGGGTTCAATTCCCGTCACTCACCCGATCTTTTATGGCGCTATCGTCTAGTGGTTAGGACACAGGATTTTCATTCCTGTAACCGGGGTTCAATTCCCCGTGGCGCTACAATCTTTTTAAAAACACTTTGCATACTCCTCCAAAGAGGAGTTTTTATTTTATCGAAAATGGTTTTTTACCTGAAGGCTATACTTTCTTGTTGAAAATCACCTTAAAAGTGGTTATTATCTCTATAGCATGTCAGTATATACAATGGTTTCATCGGACAACAACACCTTCATAGAAAGAATGTTTTAATATTTTGATGTTTCTTGCCAAAATCATTTCGGTTGTGCTTCATCCTTTTATTATCTCTTCCACTACGTTTCTGATTTTTTTAATCTATTCAGATATTCCTGTTTTTAATCGTGTCGTTATAATGACAGTTGCATTAATAGCCACCGTCGTTTTCCCAATGCTACATGTCATTGCGATGAAAAAAAGGGGTGATACAATCAGTCTGGATATTCCAGAACGCGAAAAGCGTATTTATCCTTTTTTATGGAGTGTTTTGATTTATGTTATCGCCCTGGGGGTTCTCTGGCTAATTCGATCTCCAAAACCAATTCTGATCCTGATGTGGGCTTATGCGTTTAACACTACCGTCGCAACCATTGTCACCCGGTATTGGAAAGTCAGCATTCACGGCATGGCGCTTGGCGGACCTGTTGCCGCTCTCGGGATTGTTGTTTCACCCGGTTTTTACTGGTTAACGCCATCTGCTTTATTAATTCTTTTTTCCCGTGTAAAATTAAAAGCCCATACACCCGCACAGGTGGTCACGGGATTCATTTTAGGGTTTCTACTAACCTATATACATTTTAAATTACTACTGTTATTATGAGAAAAAGTGATGTTTTAGCCGTTATTCTTGGTGGAGGAAAAGGAACCCGGTTGTTTCCGTTGACGAAATACCGCGCCAAACCGGCAGTCCCTTTCGGCGGTAAGTTCCGGATTATCGACATCCCCATCAGCAACTGCCTGAATAGTGGTTTAGATAAAATTTTTATTCTGACCCAATTCAACAGCCAGTCCCTGCATCGACATATATACAGCACATACCGTCTTGGCAGGTTCTCCGAGGGATTTGTCGATATTTTAGCCGCTCAGCAAACTACCGATAATGTGGACTGGTATCAGGGAACCGCCGACGCCGTTCGTCAAAACCTTTCTTTTATCGAAGAGGTCAACGCCAAGCACACAATCATTCTGAGTGGCGATCATCTTTATCGCATGGACTACAACGACTTTTTGAACACCCATATTAAGAATAATGCCGATATCACAATTTCCGTTATGCCGGTATCCCGAAAAGACGCCTCTGAATTCGGAATTTTGCAAGTAGATAAAAATAAACGGATTCAAAAATTCGTTGAAAAACCGTCTGAAGATATTTTAGATTCGGTCATTAGCCCCGGATTACCCAATAAAACCCCGTTCCTCGCATCGATGGGTATCTACGTTTTTACAACCAGGACCTTGATTGACATTCTGGGCGACAATCCCAGCGACGATTTTGGCAAACACATTATTCCGGAAGCCATTCATAAACAATCTCTTATTGCTCACCAGTTCAAGGGATATTGGCGCGATATCGGTACAATGGATTCTTTTTTTCACGCCAATCTGGAGCTGGTGTCTTTCAAACCACCCTTTACTTTCTATGATGAAAAATACCCAATTTATACGCGCGCCCGGTCTCTGCCGGGTTCCCGGCTGGACAATTGTACCATTGAACACGCTCTTATGGCGGACGGCTGCTTTATTGAAAAAAGTACCATTAAAAACGCTGTAATCGGCATCCGAACTATAATATCAAAAAATACTGAGATTGAAAACAGCGTTATCATGGGAGCTGATTTTTACGAGCACAGCACAGCTGAAAATCTACCACATCTCGGAATCGGCGAAGATTGTGTGATTCACAATGCTATCATCGATAAAAACGCCCGTATCGGTAACAACGTAAAAATCATTAACAGTAAGAAAAAAGATGATTTTGACGGTGATCGTTACTATATTCGCGATGGCATTGTGGTTATCCCTAAAAATACAATTATTGAAGATTTCACCGTGATATAAAACCAAACCATGGGAATCCCGTTATGGTTAAAATATTTAATCCCAAACAGACCGTTCTATTTCCCGACTTATACCCTGATCTTGACCTGCCATCGATAACAACTCTTCCTGAATATGACAACGCTCTGAAAAACTTCATTAAAATGTCCGATGTCGGGGCGTTCATTGAATTAAATTTCACCGGTCTCGATAAATCCTATTCTATTTCTCTAACCGAGCTGCAAATCCCGCGGCGATACCGGAAAACCCGCAATGACGCCAATTCCCCTGCATTTCATCTGTTTCCCCTGTCCATACGGAATCAACTCAACCGACTTAGATATGATGCGCGATCCTATTTTAATAAAGCAAACAGCGTTAAGACATCTTTTGGATATTTTTTATTCCGGCAATACTTCCACCTCTGGGACGCACACAAAAAGCAATTTTTAACCAACATTTCTGAATATTTAAACCGGGCAATTGGCGAACAACACTACCGGGAGTATTTTAAGAAAACCTGGTCAAGCGGCTCAATCTGGCTTAAAGAACATATAAAACGAAAATTTCATCGTTTGCTGCCGTCCTACGATCTGGTTTTGATAGACGCAAAGCGCACTCAACTGCAGAATATTAACTCCACAATATCTCAATTAGACCAGGAAGACCCGGACTATTTCTTATATTGTTTTATTTTAAAGACAATGCATATTCCAATCAATCTCGTTGATTATATTGACGGTATTTCGATTCTATCAACTTTTAAAACCATCTATCTGGAACATCTGAAAAATGTTGAAATCGAGTCAATTGATGACATATTCAGTCTGATAAAAAAAATTTCACTCAATGAAAACTTTCCGGCATAAATAATTTGTTTGATTCATATCCTAAAAACTCAGCAGAAATGGTTAGGGAGCAGATCATCTCCAGGGATATTATTGACCCAAAAGTAATCCGCGCAATGTCGAAGATCCCGAGGGAACAGTTTGTCACCGGCAAATACAAACATCTTGCTTATTCGGATCAGCCTCTTCCGATTGGAAAAAACCAAACTATTTCCCAGCCCTATGTGGTCGCTTTTATGACCCAGGCGCTTCAGCTCAAAAGAAGCTCCCGTGTCCTCGAAATCGGAACTGGTTCAGGGTATCAAACTGCGATTCTTGCCAGCATCGCTAAGGAAGTGTATACCATTGAGGTGATCAAATCACTCATTGACAACGCCCGTGATTCATTAAAACAATTGGGAATAAAAAACGTCCGGTTTAAACATTCCAACGGTCGGGCCGGCTGGCAGAAATTTGCTCCGTTTGACCGCATTATTGTTACAGCTGCCAGTGAGGATATTCCCCGGTCTTTACAGGATCAACTTGCTGATGGTGGATTAATGATAATTCCTGTCGGTCGCCAGCACTGGTCTCAGGATCTTATACTTGTAACAAAGAAAAAAAAACGGATATTAAAAGAAAAAATATTACCGGTGCGTTTTGTGCCACTCGTAAAAAAAACAATAAGAAAAAACAGTGGTTAGGAATTCAGATATGGAAGAACTTGAATCCAACATCTTTGAAGAATTATCTGCAACATTTGAAAATGTTGCATGTGGTGAGTATGAAAGTGTTAACTTCGAGAAATTTATGCGTGTCGGTAATCCGTCTCCGATTCGGCGCCTGGCAACAATTATAGAGAATGTCTGCCGGCAATTTAAATCCCGGGAACACCATCTAAAGATCGCTGTCGACGAGCTCCGAACCGCCCGCGCCGAAATGGAACGTTTTAATGCTCTTCTCGATTCCCGCGTAAAGGAACGCACCCGGGCTCTCGAAGAGGCTAATTCCCTGTTGGAATCAATTTCAACGACAGATTCATTAACCGGCATTAGTAACCGGCGTAATTTCGACGAAAAATTAAGCTACGAGTTCTCACGAGCTCTACGATATAACATTCCGCTTAGCTGTATAATGTTCGATATTGACTTCTTTAAAAAAGTTAACGACTCTTACGGTCATCTATATGGCGACGAAGTATTGCGCATGATCGGAAAAACTCTAAAAGAAGAATTGCGCAGTCACGATATCTATGCCCGATATGGCGGCGAAGAGTTTGTCATTCTATTGCCAGAAACACACATCCGGAGCGCAGCAAAAGTTGCAGAAAAATTACGTGTTTTTATCTCTAAAAAAGTTATTGAAAAGGACGATATTCAATCAAAAGTGACTATATCGCTTGGTGTTGCGGAACTTGATCCTGAGAAAATGTCGTCCGGAAGTGATTTGGTTAAAGCAGCCGACAAGGCAATGTACCGGGCAAAGCGCACCGGAAGAAATAAAACCCTTATGTTTAACAATACCAAAGACAAGTAAGCTCGCAAAGACAAAGGAATTGTAAGCTACATTGCATAGTTGTATATTCCGTCCTGAAAAATGACGATTACTCTATGAGCAAACGATACATAATTTCTATAATCACTCTCTTTAGCGCTGCTTCTTTATTTGCACAGGAATATATCTGGCCAACGAATTCCAGCAAGTATCTCAGTTCAACATTTGGAGAATACCGACCAGGTCACTTTCATTCGGGCATCGACATTAAGACCAACTATAAAACAGGATATCCTGTATTTTCAGTTGGCAACGGCTATGTATGGCGGGTCAGAACATCGCCCTTCGGTTACGGAAAATCCATCTATATCAAGATGGATGACGGCAATCTTGCTGTATACGGTCACCTGGATGAATTTATTCAGCCCATCAACGCCTATGTGAAAGCGGACCAACTCATTAATAGGCGATATACAACAGATATCTATTTTCGGGAAAACGAGTTTCGCGTCTTAAAGGGCGACACTCTGGCATTTTCAGGCGAAACAGGCACAAAACACCCCCATCTACATTTTGAGATACGCGACAAGGCTAATTGCCCCGTCAACCCATTAAACACAAATCTGAATATTAAGGATTACACGATTCCAACTATCAAGGGTCTGGCGGTCGTCCCAATCGATGCCGCGGCGCGTGTTAACGGTTTACCGAGCATCCAAATATTTAACACAAAATATGTTGGGAAAAAGGCGTTTGCAGTAAGCGACACAATCAATGTTCACGGCAAAATCGGATTAGAGATCAGAGCGCACGATACGGTGCGGGGCATACCGAATAATTACCCGCCCTACGGCATCAAAATGTTCATTAACGACAGTTTGTTCTTTCATGTACAATACGACACCTTCGGTTTTCATGAAACCCACCTGATATATGTGGATTGTGACTACCAATTAATGAAAAACGACCGGGGACGTTTCAATCGCCTCTGGGTGT